>JABTTV010000002.1 GCA_015075725.1 Anaerolineales bacterium
GGACTTTGCACCCTCTACGCTCTACGTCCTACGTACTCTTCCCCCTGCGCAACCACGCAACGACGTCCTGTGCCGTACTTTCATTCCATCCTATACTGCTCCCATGCGATTTTCTTTCCGGCTCCTGTCCGAGTCATATATCGCCATCTTGGCGGCCGCCATTCTTTTTGGTCTGCTCGTTCCCGCCACGCGCGCGCTTGTTCCGTATAACACCCTGCTTCTTCAGGCGATTTTTCTCATTTCAAGCTTAAAGCTGAACGGAGCGGAAATCATAAAACACGGGAAGGACTGGAAGCTCTTGCTCGCGTCTAATGCCATTATGATTATCCTTCTTCCATTTGCTGTCAGGATCATTGCCCCGTCCATAGTGCCGGATCTTGCATTCCCGCTATTTCTCCTCGCGGCAATGCCGGTAGGCATGACGTCGCCATTGCTCGTGGAAGTCATCGGCGGCAGACAGGCGCTTGCGCTCGTCCTTACTGTTACGAGCTCGCTTTTTGCGCCTTTGAGCATCCCTATCGTTACAAAAATCGCGTACGGACAGACGATTTCGGTTGATGCGTTTGCCATGTTTAAGAGCCTGTTGCTCGTCATCTTGCTGCCGTTCGCGGTTGCGATGATTTTGAAACGCGTAATGCCGAACGCCGTCCGTACGATTAATGCAAAAAGCAAGCCATTTTCGCTCGTACTGTTGGGTCTCGTTATCGCCTCAGCTATCGCCGCGCATGCTTCGGAAATTCTCGGCAGTTTGGCATCCGGGGGCGCGCTATTGCGGATGCTCTTTATCCTTTTTGTTTTTTTCGTCCTCCTGCATCTTATCGGCTATTACGGGCTCTGGTGGAAAACGCGCGAGGACAGGCTCACAATTTCCGTGTGTCTTACGTATATGAATTTTACGCTCGCCATTTATCTTTCCTCAAAATATTTCTCGGATCCCGTGACCGTCCTCGCTCTTGTTCTTGCGATTTTGCCGTGGGCGATGCTTTTACCCGTCTGGAAGCGCGTGTGCCGCATGCGACTGCTGCCATAGCAGGCCTGTGCCGTATGGCAATGCGTGTGATCGCGTGATGCGAACGTGTGGATTTGGGTATCGGGCTTGATAAAAACTCGGATATCGGATATACTCCGGCCGCTTTACGCGCATGACGAATATCCGCAACATCGCCATCATCGCCCACGTCGATCATGGTAAAACAACGCTCGCCGACGCTCTGCTCAAACAGAGCGATACGTTTCGCGAACGCGGCCTCGAGGGGACGACGATTTTGGATTCGAATGATTTGGAACGCGAACGTGGGATCACCATCCTCTCCAAAAACTGCGCCGTGGTGTACGGAGACACCAAAATCAATATCGTGGATACTCCGGGACACGCAGACTTCGGGGGAGAAGTGGAACGCATCATGAATCTCGTCGATGGGGCTCTCCTGCTCGTGGATGCGAAAGAAGGCCCAATGCCGCAGACGCGCTTTGTGCTCAAAAAAGCCATCGAGGCGGGGCATCTCATCATTGTTGTTATTAATAAAATCGACAAGCCGGATGCGCGTCCGGACTGGGTGTTGAATCAAACATTCGATCTTTTTGTCCATTTGGGCGCCTCGGATGCTCAGGCGGATTTTCCGGTTATCTATGCATCGGCCAAGCAGGGGAAAGCCGGCGCCGAGCCGAATCTCGCGTCCATGACTGACGTCAAACCAATCTTCGAGAGCATCCTGAATGAGATACCGGCGCCGAAGAATGACGCCTCCGGTCCGCTTCAGGTGTCCGTTGCGAACATCAGTTACGATAATTACAAAGGGAAGGTTGGCATCGGCCGCGTGGTGCGCGGCACGTTCAAGCCGGGCGCGGTGGCATGGATAAATCGCGAAGGCAAAACAAGCTCGGCTAAAATTGGCACTGTATTTTCTTTCATGGGGCTCGGCAAGGTTGAGGTTCAGGAGGCCGTGGCCGGCGACATCGTGGCATTTGCGGGCATTTCCGATTTGAATATCGGCGAAACCATCGCGGATCCCGCGCATCCCGAGGCCCTGCCCGTCATCGCCATTGA
The DNA here is from genome assembly GCA_015075725.1 of Anaerolineales bacterium. Taxonomy (NCBI): domain Bacteria; kingdom Bacillati; phylum Chloroflexota; class Anaerolineae; order Anaerolineales; species Anaerolineales bacterium. The sequence continues at coordinate 2,048 of JABTTV010000002.1, forward strand.
AAAACCGACCGTCAAAATGACATTCGGTGTGAACACGTCCCCGTTCTCCGGGCAGGAAGGGGAGTTCACGACGAGTCGGAACATCAAGGACAGGCTGGAACGTGAAATTCAGAATGATGTTGCTCTCCAGGTGGAACCTGGCTCGAGCGATAGCACGTTCATCGTTTCCGGCCGCGGAGAATTGCATTTGGCCATCCTCATCGAGCGCATGCGTCGCGAAGGATATGAGCTTCAGGTCTCCCGGCCGCAGGTGATTCTCCGCGAAGAGAACAGCGTCAAAATGGAGCCCTTCGAAGAAGCATCCATCGAATGCCCGGAAGCCTTGAGCGGCTCCGTTATCGAAAACATAGGAAAGCGCAAAGGGGAGATCCTCGACATGCGTATGGAAAGTGGCACGACGTATCTGGAATGCGTCTTCCCGACGCGCGGACTCATTGGGTATCGCAATCAATTCATGAAGGACACCAAGGGCCAGGGCATTTTGAACACCGTTTTTCTGGAATATCGCCCCATGCTGGGGACCATTGAAGCCGCTCCGCATGGATCATTGATCGCTTTTGAAACGGGAACGGCAAATTCCTACGGTCTTCAGAATGCGCAGGAGCGCGGCCAGTTGTTTATCGGTCCCGGCGCCAAGGTGTACGAAGGTATGGTCGTGGGGCAGAACTCTCGTCCGGAAGACATGGAAGTGAACGTATGCAAGGAAAAGCGGCTCACGAACATGCGTTCCAAAGGCGAAGGCGTGGCCGAAGGGCTGGATACCCCGCGTTTCATGAGCCTTGAAGAATCCATGGAGTATCTCGGCGATGATGAATTGCTCGAAGTGACTCCTGTATCCCTCCGCATACGGAAACAGCTTCTAAAACCGCATGAACGAAAGCGGGCCGGCCAGGCATAAACATCCTATCGAATCCCGGGGTGTTTTTTGATCCGCATATCCTTCCGTGGCCTGCCACGGCTCTTTTGAGGTATGATGAGAAGCATCTTATTCATTAATGTGTTTCTATGGGAATGACCTGTGCAAATTGCGGAATCAGCGGGGGATGCAAATGCCCTCATCATAAAATGGTGCCGCTCTTCATTACCCTGATCGGCGCGGTGTTCCTTTTGCAGGCCTTTGATGCTGTGAGCGCATCGTTCACGGCATGGGCCTGGCCGCTTCTCGTAACCCTCATCGGCCTCACCAAGCTCATGGGCGGGAACTGCAAGTGTTGCGCAAACGGGGCTAAAAAATAAGCGCTCTGTTTGCAGGACAAAAATGCCCTCTCAAGGGCGTTTTTGTATGGCCTGGCTATGGATCCAGCATCTGGCCTTATTTTTTTAGTGGCGTATGCTTTGTCCATGTTCGCTACCGCGTTGTGGAGCATGGCCTATAGGGGTTTTGCCAAGCCGTATTTTTTCCGCCGTGATCCCGAAGCTGTCCATGACCGCATGACGAACATAGGGAGTTTTCTCGGTTCGCATATCGTTACGCGAAAGGCGGCGGAGGCCTGCTTCCATTACAGGCATCCTGCGCTCGAACAAAACATCCTCGGCATCCGTTTTGCGAATCCGATCGGTCTTGCCGCCGGATTCGACAAGGACGCGCGGCTCACGGACATCATGGCTGCCATTGGCTTCGGTTTCGAAGAAATTGGATCTGTTACCGGCGAGCCTTGCGAGGGCAATCCCAAGCCGCGTTTGTGGCGCCTGCCAAAATCCCGCGGCATTCTCGTCCATTATGGCTTGAAGAACGAAGGTTGTGAGGTTATCGCACATCGTCTGCGGAACAGGCGACTCCGTTTTCCAGTAGGCACGAGTATTGCGAAAACGAATTCGCCAGCGACCGTGGATATTCCGTCCGGCATCCGCGATTATGCCAAGGCGTTTCGCGCTTTCTCCGCCATTGGCGACTATTTCACCGTCAATATCAGCTGCCCGAACGCGTATGGAGGAGAGCTGTTCAGCGATCCGGCACGTCTTGATGCACTGCTTGCCGAGCTGGATGCGATTCCGACGCAAAAACCCGTTTTTTTGAAACTGCCTGCCGATATCGGCGAAAACGGCCTTCGGGAAATCGTTTCCGTAAGTCGGCGCCACCGTTTGCATGGATTCATCGCGTCGAATCTTACAAAGCGCCGAGATCTTCCGGGCCTCTACCGGGATGAAATTGCCGGACACGACAAGGGAGGGATAAGCGGCGTCGTTCTTCGGGACATTTCAAATAATCTCGTCTCCCGTCTTTATGTCCTCGCGGGCGGTGAATTCGTCATCGTTGGGTGTGGAGGTGTATTTTCGGCGGAGGATGCCTATGAAAAAATCCGCCGCGGTGCTTCCCTCGTGCAGCTCGTAACCGGCCTCATCTACAATGGCCCGCAACACATAGGAGAAATCAACCGCGGCCTTGCGCGATTACTGCAGCGAGACGGATTCGCCTCCGTCCGCGAGGCCGTGGGCATTGACGTTCGCAATGCATCCATAGCCCGATCCGCCTGAAAAGCGGTGTACAATATCTTCACCATGCGACGCGTATTCATTCTTCCCATCTTTCTCGCTCTCGTAGGCGCGGGTTGTGCCGACCGATGGGACCGGCTCATCTTGGCGAATTATTATTTGACCCCGGAATTGCATGAGCAGAGCCGCGCGGAGGTCGAGCAGACGCTCGTAAAACTGGCGGAGCAGATTGGCATTTCCACAAAAATTTTCGAAGAGCGAAAACGGAGTCTTGATATCCGCATGGGCTATCCGGAACTGCAGGCTGGCGGGAGTACGTCGTCCCGCGAAACCTTCAACAAAGCTATGAAGGCATACATCGACGGCACGGTCGATCAGTTTAAGAAAGATTTCGAAGCCGCTGGCAGCGCATCCGATGCCGGAGACTGGCTTTTGTCATCCGACTATCGCGTTCCGTACACTTCGCCGTCGCTTGTGTCCGTCGTGATTGACGGCAGTATGTATCAGGGCGGAGCGCACCCGAACAGCTTTTATCAAACATTCATCTACCTCGTGCAGAAGGAGCGTTTCGTGAGCGCGGAAGAGGTCTTTTCCGAGGCATCCGATCTTCTGGCCGCATCTGACGCCGCGCAAAAGGAACTTGCCGCAAGGGATATCTCGGATGCCGAATGGATACAGAACGGCGCAGGGCCTTCCATGGAAAATTATCGGCATGTATATATCACGGACGCCGGGCTTGCCGTGATCTTTCCGCCGTATCAGGTGGCGGCATATGCCGCCGGCCCGCAGGAAGTCATTATTCCCTGGAGTGTTATTCCCGGGACGCGACATGTCCTGTTTCGATAGAATCATTCGGATTGCGCAGGGGTGAAGAGTACGTAGTTGCGTAGGGCGTAGGGGGAGAGTACGTAGTTGCGTAGGGGGCATAATTCTAACCGAGATCCGAAACCCGTTCTCTTTGCCCTTTGCCCTTGCACTCAGTATGTTCGTAGGTCCGTAAGACCGTTGGCTCGTAGGTAAGCGGCTTCATCCTAGACCCGAACCCCGAGATCCGAAAACTCAAGAATGCCATTTTTATAAGTTGAGATTGAGGTTTAGAAAGAGCCAGGGATATCGCTGAATGAGATAGGCTTGGAAAACCGTATCCGCGCCTGTATAGAGCGACAGAGCCACCAGAAGAATAAAAAGTCCGAACACCCGTTGAATCGTTGCGGCATGTTTTGCGATAACCCGCACCTTGTTCGTGGCGGCTTGTCCTCCATAGGCAATAAGGAGCATCGGAATACCGGCTCCCAAAGAGTAAGCGAAGAGAAGCGCGGCGGTCTGTGCGAGCTGCTGTTCCACGGCAATGAGGGTCAAAATCGACCCGAGCACGGGACCGGCGCACGGACTCCATACAAGTCCGAGTGAAACACCCAAGACAAAACCGCCCCAGAGGCCTGCGTTCTGCGGATCCGCCTTGGGCGCAAGCTTGCGAGCGAGCGGTTCGAGACCAGCGAAGATACGAGCCTGAATGCTCGGAAAAAGCATGGTAAGCCCGAACAGTCCTATGAGGATGGCCGCGCCTTTTCGGAACAGTTCCGGATCGATGCCAAGCGAACGTCCAACCGTCGCAAAGACAATAACAAAGAACGTGAAAGACATGACAAAGCCCAGAACGATAAACAGCGGTCTCGAGGCATGAGCGCGCACGGTCGACGTCCCGAGAATAATCGGCAAAAGGGGAAGAATGCACGGACCGCCGATCGTTACGGCGCCCGCGAGAATGGCAAACAATACTTGAAGCATATCAGCGGAGTCCTTTGATATTCCGGCGTATGGTATTGCCGCCCTGTGTTCCGATGGTTCGCGTATACTCGGTTCCGTCGCTATTAAGATAGATAAAGGTATGCTGGAGAAAAATATCGAATGTCTTCGCGAGCGATCGTTCGTCCTCATCCGTATCCGTATCTTTATAGTTCACGCGGAATGCTTTTATCGCGCGCGCGGTTTGTGAAATCTCCGTCCGGAAGACGGGTTCTTCTGCGGAACACGTGGGACACCAGTTGGCGTAGAAAAATAGGATAATAGGATTCCCGTTCTTTCGCGCGGCTTCATAGGCATCTTTCGTGTATACGGAATATGTCGCGGTTCCGGCAGTATTTACCGAGAGCAGGTTTTCGTCAGCGTCTATTTTCGGACCCCCCTCTTCGGGGGGAGTTTGAGACGTTTCTCGAAGCGCGGGTTCCGGCAGGGTGGCGGAAGGGGAGGGAGATGCCAGGCACCCTTGTCCAAGAAGGGCGAGACTTGTGATTGTGGCGAAAAAGACGGGAGAGGTTTTCATATCAAACAACTATAACACCAGGTTTTGTGAACCATAAACCTTCGTCAGAGGAAAAGACCGTTTCAAGGCGATGTTTGCAATGGAGAGGTCAGATGAGGTGTAGCTGGGGGTTTTTGGCAATTGGGAATTGGGAAAGGGCTAAGGACAAAGGGAATGGGTTTCGGGTCTCGGTTAGAATTATGCCCCCTACGCAACTACGTACTCTTCCTCCCAACGAACCACGTCCCACGTACTTTTCGCATCCTGCTCGCCGCATGGCCAACGCCCTACGCAACCCTACTCCCTGTTTGACATACTTTCCTGATCTGACTACGTTTGAAAGGCACATTTCATACAACCCAGACAATGGAGCGTACCATGGGAAATCGTTTGAACCTGCTCACCATTCTCGCGGCGCCGCTCGCCATGGCGGCAGCATCCTGCGGACCGCAGGACGATTGCAACGCCTACTACGCCACGAACGGCGATTCGGCATGCAGTTTTTCTGCGAGCTACGGCGGAGAGGGGAATGCGTCTGCCGAGAGCGGAGATCGGGATGCAGACCTCTATCAGCTCTCGACGGCTCCGGACGGCCAGGGATTCGACGCACAGTTCGTTGCGGGACCGCATGCGTACAGCGTGGATGCCTATGTATCCCACGCATGGCCCCTCCTGGAGCAAGGGGCGGACATCGTCGGCGTCACGGTCGGGACATCGTCGGACGGGCCGGGTTCTTCAACCCAGTCGATTACTCCCGGCGGTTACGGTCCGTTGAAAATCACGAGCGGGTTTCGGTACGGATACGTGGGCGGTTGCATAAAGAAAGTCGTCTACTATCATGCAACGCGGGTCAGCATGAAAGGCCTGTCGAAGCCGATCTACGATCTGCACGTTGCCATCTACCGCAAGAACAATCAGTCCTGCATCGGGGTGTACAACAGCGCCGGGAACTCGAAAGGCGTTTGCTCCTGCTGGGACGAAAATGACCCGACATCGGTCATCAATGAACTGCGCGTTGGTTCTCACGCTAAGGCCAAGAAGGCGGTACGTTCCATGGCGACCACCGAGCTCTCATCGAGCTATCAGCCGATCATCGACCCCGGCGTAATGTGGACGCTCGCTGGCATGGCAGCGGCGACTGTCGTCTTTCTGCCGTTGTCGGCAACCTAATGCAAAATGCAAAACGCCGACCCCTCTGGGTCGGCGTTTCTCGCTCTTTTCTTTTTATTCGCAAACGCGTTTCAGCTGAAACACATGTTCAACAGGATGATTGAAGTGTTGCGCCAAGAGCAATGCGAGAGAGAGGGACGGCACATAGTCGCCTTTCTCCATGGAGCAAATTGTCTGGCGACTGACGCCGACCGCTTTCGCGAGCTGCTCTTGAGTAATCTTCTTCTCCTGTCGGAGATTGCGAAGACAATTATAGATTGTATGTTCTTTGGCCATAACGTGATGACAAAGATATCAGACATTGAAAAAATGGTCAAGGGGGATTGACATATATCCTCGTTTTCCCCAGAAAAAGCGGAATGTTCTGAAAAGAAAGGGTATACTGACTCCTGTCATGAGACGGCGTATCCTTTTTTTCCTCCTTTTCGCGATCGTTCCTTCAAACGCGGTTTTTGCAGACAGCGAGAGCTTTTCATTGTTCGATATAGAGTCCGCGGCATCCGGAACCGAGCTTGTGGTTTCCATGCTTCCTCATGAGGCATTTTTGATTGTCCGCACGAGCGCGAATGAAGAGCTTGATCTTGCCCGTTTTCATGAATCGGGAAGCTTGCTCACCGCCTTTGTCGAGGGGCGGATACAGCTGACCCAAAACGGAAAACCCTGCGACTGGGACGCGATGCTGGATACGGTCCCGACCGAGCTTGTCGACGCATATGCCGACGGCATTACCGTTCGCGGCCTTGTGCGCTGTCCAAAGGAAGGCTCGCCGTTTCAGCTGGAGACGGACGTATTTACGGATGCCTTTCCGACGCACGAGAATGTAATCCGGTATAAGAGGGGAGAGGCTTTTGAAACAGCAATGACGCTCACAGCGTACAATCGTATTGCGATTATACGCCCCTCGCTTGCCGCAACCGTGCCGGAACTCCAGAGAGAATCATCGCGCGAATCGCTGCTGCTCGCCGCACTCACCGGCGTTCTTCTTGCCGGCTTTGCGGGCTGGCTATGGCGAAAAACGAAAGACGCCAGTCCCCGTTGAACAGGAACTGGCGCGTAGATCAGCGAAAGGCCGGATGATGGAGGATATCCGTTTCCTCGTCCGCAGGGTGTTTTTCATCCGGGAGGCGGAGCTCGAAGCAGATAAGCGCCTCGTCCGTAACAGGGGCGGCCACAGTTTCGAACGGAGTGAGAAGCTTGATGAGTTTGAGGACGAAGGCGAGGATGTCGCCGTCTTCCTCCGTGTTTCCGAACGGGAAGGAGAGTTTTCGGTCGGCATCGAACGCGGTTCCGAAGGAGAGGGAAACGCCGTTGCGGACGAAGGCGATATATCTCTTCGGTCGGTTGAAGACGATTCTGTCTCCGGCCTCGAGACGGGTTTCCTGCCCGATATATCCGAAGCGCTGGGGGATCTCCATGCTACGACTCCTTTGTTACGTTTTGAAACTCGAACACATAGATGCGCCCCCCGCCCTCCACGAGTTCCGCGCAGAGCCCCGTGAGCGCGCACATCATTGCGAGAAAGCTTGTGACGGTCTGGGAGGACAGATTCGAGCCCAGGTCCATCTGATTGTCGAGCGAATCCGTGCCCTCGTCCAGGAAGCGGAGATGAACGACGCCGCGCGTGAGTTTTGCGTGCCCGGTATCGGCGTTCACAAGCAGACGATCGCCTGCGCGCAAAGACGTTTGTTTGTCATGGTGCACAATACGGTATCTCACAGGCGCCTCCTTTCGAAAAACATCCGCCGTGTGAAGGACGGAAGGTATCAAATCTTGTTCACAACGTCAATCATGCCCCCGGCAGGGTAAAGAGCCGTTTGATCACATCGAGAATATCGTTTTTCATGAGATCTTTTGCGAGCGTCTTTGCGATATGCGGTTTCACATCGGCAGGGAGACGTGCTTGGATGAGATGCAGCATTTCCGGCGGGGAAACGAGATGAACGACGACGGCATGTCCTTCGCGGACATAGCGTGTGATGGCTTCCGCAACGGTTTTCGCGAAAGCCTCTTTTCGAGGCGTATCATGGAGGTCGCTCGACGGACCGCCCACGCGCGAACCGTCCGAGCTTACAAATGATCCTTCCGCGTCGCTTTTGAATTCGCGCGGCAGAGCAAGGCTGTCGAGCGTTTGGTATGCATCGCCGCCCGCAAGGAATATGCGCGCTTCCTGCTCATCGGTGAGAACGATAAGCGTGGGATCGGGAAAATGCTGGAGGTCTTTGGGGAGCTGCATATGGCGGGTATCGTAATGCGCGCGTGGAGGAGAGTAAACAGAGGGGAAAAGTAGCAGGAATTCATTGATGAAAAGCGCTATACTTCCCGTATCTACTCCCTACTCCCTGCCTTCATGACCGCTCCCGAATTTCCCCAGAATCTAACCTGGATTAATTCCGAACCGCTTACCATGGCCGGTCTCCGCGGCAGACCGGTGCTCATCGATTTTTGGACATACTCCTGCGTCAACTGCCAGCGTACCCAGCCATATCTCAATCAATGGCATGAGATGTATGCATCGGCCGGTCTCGTTATTATCGGTGTTCATACGCCTGAATTCGAATTTGAGAAAGAACCGAAAAATGTCCGCATGGCCGTAAAAAAAGAGGGAATCCGGTATCCCGTGGTTATGGATTCGGACTATCAGATATGGAATCTGTACGCGAACCAGTATTGGCCGAGGAAATTTTTAATAAACCGCGAAGGACGCATTGTCTACGATCACATCGGCGAAGGCGCCTACGAAGAAACCGAACGGAATATCCGCGACGTCCTTGGTCTCCCTCCCGGCGAACTCGCATCCGATGACGAAACCAAGCGCGCGGCGGGACGCGTGTGCCATCCGACGACGCCGGAAACATATCTCGGATATATCCGCGGACGTTTGGCGAATGCTCCAGCTCGGTTTCATGATATCGAAACGTTGTTCGTGGATGCGTCGAATGAGCACGATCAGGACCGCGTGTATGCAAAAGGCCGCTGGACGGTACATGGAGAGCATATCGAATCAAGCCAGGACCCGGATGCGGAGCTGAACATGGAATTCCGCGCGGCCGAAGTCAATCTCGTCATCCGTTCGTGGGCGCCCGCTGTTCTCGAGATCCGGCTGAATGGAAGACCGGTGCCCGCTCGTGTCCGCGGCGAAGATGTAACCGAGTCAAACGGACGCACGGTTATTTCTGTTACGGAGCCCCGTATGTACCGGCTGATCTCTTCAGGAACGCATCTTCGTGAGCGCCTGACCATTCACCCTCTTGGCGCAGGCATTCAACTATACGCAGTTACCTTTGGCGGATGCGCGTAATCGCTTTGCGCGTTATTCCGTCCGGGTGTACTGGTCTTCCCGCACAAGAGGGACGATCACCGCGAACGAATCGCTGGCGTTTTCCGTCGTTATGGAGCCGAGCGCCCGTATTGCGGGAAGATAGAAAGTCCTCGGAATGCCGTCTGCGGAGGCTTGATGCGCATAGAGTCCCGTTTCAAATTTCGTAAATTCTACGGACGCGTTCCGCGGCAGTTCGCCGAATCCGCCGATGCCGCCCAATAACAGCTGGGCCGTAAGGTCTTCCGAGGTTATGGCGGGATAATTGGAACGCTCCACGTCCTGATTGAGCAGGAACCATCCCCGAATGACCGACATATCGGATGCGCGCACAAATGCCCGAGCTCCTGTTATGCGCGCCCCCATGCGGTCGAACACGTCCTGCGCATCCTTGGTCAGATGAAACTCCACGGTTTGCATGTTCGGAAATTCTTCCTTTACGCAAGCGGCATGTGATCGCAGAGGGAGCTGCGGCGTTCCGGACGGGACGGGGAGTTCTTCCCTGGCAATGGACGCTATGGCCGCCACCGACGCCTGCGTCATGCACGTTCCGTTTTTGCTTTCGTTGAACCACCAGCTATTCCACGAGAATGCGAGCGTGGGTTCGCCCCAGCCCTGCTGGCCAATGCCGCGGGAACTGAAAAAGGCCTGCGCGGCGTTCACAATTCTTTCATCATCGGGAAGCGATGGAACGGTGAGCGGGCCTTGACCGCTCATGCGTTCAAAGGCAACCGCTCCCGTTGAAGCGTCATAGGACCACAGGAATCCGCTTCCGTCTTTCCATGAGGCCGTCAGGCCTTGAACGGAAGGATTTGCTTCGAGCGTGCCGGCCGGAATCCGGAGCGCTGTCGTGAGATTTTGGAGGAGGAGTGCGCCCGGAATGGTCGGCGCCTGACGAAGAACCGTCACTTCATTCGACACGGCGGGCGGCCTTTCTTTCCACACGATATTCGGGAGAGAGGCGCTGTCCGGACGCGCGAACGGCGACGGGCCCGGGATAAAACCGAATCCTTTCCGGAACGCCGCGAAGCCCTCCGGAGCCGGTGCATCGGACTCCACTGAAGGAACGGTTCCGGTAACAGCGAAACAGCCCTGGCCGAGCAGGGCGGAAATGACGAGAATGAAAAACAGGCGTTTCATAATGCATATCATAACAGGTTCTGGTTGACGCCCTTCATGGCGGTGCGTATATTCCTGGTACCTAGCTAGGAAATATGCAAAGCATCTTCCGCGTATCGGCCCGCGCGCATCTCGGAGTGATTCTTATGGCGAAGCTGTCGGAGTCGCATGCAACCGGCGAGTACACAGCGCTTCGCGATGTGGCGGACGCCATGAGTCTTTCCGAAGGGTATATGGAGGAAATCGCCGCATCCCTGAAAGCGCATCATCTTGTTATCGGAAAAACCGGACCAAAAGGCGGCTATCGTCTAGCGAGGAATCCGAAGACAATCAGTGCGGAAGACATTCTCATCGCCCTTGAAGGGCCGGTGGAGCTCGTGGATTGCCAAACCGGTACGGCCTCCTGCCCCGTTTCGCATCTGTGCCATTCAAAGCATCTTTGGTTTTTTCTTCAGGAACATATTCGTGACGCTCTCCGCCAAAAAACGCTGGCGGATATCTGCGCGATTCGCCTCTCCCCATGAAGCACATCTATCTCGATCACGCCGCAACCGCCCCGACCGATCCCCGGGTTGTTGAGGCTATGCGCCCGTACTTTACCGAGGTCTATGCGAACCCTTCTTCGTTTCATTCGTTCGGTCTCGCGGCAAAACGCGCCGTACACGATGCGCGAGAGCGCATTGCCGCGCATCTCCGTTGCCGCGAGGATGAAATCCTCTTTACGTCCGGCGGAACGGAGTCCGATAATTTGGCCGTCGAAGGAGTGATTGGCGCGGCAAAACTGCCGAAGGCTCACATTATTACATCCTCCATCGAACATCCGGCGATTCTGGAACCATTGCGGCGGCGAGAAAAGGAAGGAACGATCGACCTTACGGTTCTTCCCGCAGACCGTTATGGCCTGGTATTGCCCGAGGACGTACAAAAGGCGCTCCGCCCGGAAACCGTTCTGGTTTCCGTTATGTATGCGAACAATGAAATCGGCACCATCGAACCCATTGCAGATATCGGCCGCGTGATTCTTGGCTGGCGGACGGCGCAGGCTTCGGCATATCCGTATTTTCACACCGATGCCTGTCAGGCCGCAGGATATTTGTCCATGGACGTCCAAAAGCTCCACGTGGATTTGCTCACCATGAACGGCTCCAAAATCTACGGTCCCAAGGGGATTGGCGTGCTTTTTGGGAAGCGCGGGGTCAAACTCCGGCCCATGATTCTCGGAGGCGGGCAGGAAAAGAATCTCCGTTCCGGTACGGAAAATGTTCCCGGTATTGTCGGGCTTGCGAGAGCCCTCGATCTTTCGCAGGATATGTCTTCCCTCGAATCCGAACGGCTTGCCATGCTCCGCGACATGCTTACGGAAGGCCTCCTTCGCATCCCGAAGTCGCGATTGAACGGGCATCCGGAGAAACGCCTTCCGAATATCGTGAACATCTCCTTCCTCGACATCGAAGGCGAGGCTGCCATTCTTTACATGGATGCAAAAGGCATGTGCGCATCCACCGGCTCTGCCTGCGCATCGCAGTCGCTCGATCCGTCGCATGTCATTCTTGCGACCGGCCTAAGCTATGAAGCCGCCCATGGGTCCATCCGTTTCAGTCTGGGTCGTTCAACGACGAAAAAAGACATTCAGTATGTCATTAAGATGATGCCTGGCATTGTTGAAAAACTCCGCCACATGAGCCCCGTGAATCTGGATATGAAGCATTTCGTGAAATAGAACCGTTTCAGTGTTCTAGAGTTTCAGGGTTGTGGGGTATTGTTTCCAGCCCCATAACTCTAGAACCCTACAACTCTAGAACTGTTCCTAGATTCACGCTCCACGTCTGCACCCAACCTACTCTCTACTCACAACTTACTTTCTATGGACCCCATTCAACGCCCGACAACCGATGCCCGGAAAGGCGACATCGTCGACGCAAAAGACGCGAAAGGCTGGTTTTATGCCGATCCCGTGAAGGATCATTTTTTTCATCCGAGGAATTTTATGCAGGATGAATCGGCGTATGCGAACGCGGCTATGGGCATGGTCGGCTCGCCCGCCTGCGGGGACGCCATGAAAATTTGGATCATAGTCGATTCAAATACAGAGCGCATCACCGATCTGAAGTGGCAGACCTTTGGCTGCGCTTCCGCGATTGCGTCAACATCCATGATGTCCCTTATGGTCACGGAGAACGGCGGCATGACCCTTCAGGAAGCCCGCCGACTGAAGCCGCAGGACATTATGGAGCGGCTCGGCGGTCTTCCGGCCCGGAAGGTTCATTGTTCGGTGCTGGGGGACAAAGCGCTCCGATCGGCCATTAATGACTGGTATCGTAGGACCGGAAAAAACGATCTCATCGAAATAGAATTCGGCCGCCTCATCGACAAGGTCACGAAGGTTACGGACAAAGATATCGAAGAAGCCGTACTTGATGGCGCGGACACGTTTGAGAAAGTTCAGGAAAAAACCAAGGTGGGCACGGGCGATCCCTCCTGCATCCCGGAGGCAGAACAGCTTATCCGGTTCTATAAGGAAAAATATTTTGGTGTATGATGGGGACCGGTGCGGAACAGGGAAGTAGGGGGCGTAGTTGCGTAGGCCCTAGACATGAGTTATGGGCCGTGAGCCAATGCGGGAGGAGGGAGTGGGAAGTAGGGGGAGAGTACGTCGTTGCGTAGGACGTGGTTCTGTAGAGGGAGCATAATTCTCCCCGAATCCCATAACCAGTAACCAATAATCCTTAACTGGTTCCCTTTTCCCTGTGCCCTTAGCCCTTTTATCAATTCCCAATTACTCATTGCCAACATATCCAAGCTATAATCTTCCCCTACGCAGCCTTCTTATGAATGAAGACGGACACAAACAACAGAAACCCCTCGTCATTTCCCGGGTCGTCGTGGACCGAGAACTCTGTATTGGCGCGGCGCCATGCGTGACCGTCGCGCCCGGCGTGTTCCAACTCGATGAAGAAAATAAGGCGTATGTAGTGGATCCGAATGGCGCGGACGCGGAGACCATTTTGCTTGCGGCACAGGCATGTCCCACGCAGGCGATCATTTTATACGACGAAGACGGAAATCAAATCTATCCGGAAGCGTGATGCGCATACACGGATATTTTTGCTGCGTTATGATGGCTTGCACGAGGTTTCGCGGCCTGATACTGAATTGATATATGAATACTGAATCAACAAATGCTGACATTTTGAAGCGCTGTTGGCGTTCGGGCGCGATGTTGACGAACAGTCTCAAGAAGTGAAGTCCGAAATCGGCGGCATGAAGTCAGACCATGAAGTCAGACATTGCTGGGATAAAGGTAAACATCAGAAGTATAAAGGCTCAAATGGTAACGAAGAATTGTCTCGACGCGAAACTCGCTGACCAATACAGCGATGTGGTACATTTTGTCAGAACTCGCGTCCGTTGCTGGAGGGACATCGGTTCCCAAAGCATCGCATCGTAAACGCCATTTTGTATTTCCGTCCTCGTATTTCCATGAGATAACGTCTCAAAAGATAAGCCCCGCATTTTTTCGGATGCGGGGCTTTTGATGAGGATTATTTTTTACCTTCCGTCGGCGGCAGAACCACGGTTTCCATGGTGGAGGTGGTTGTGCCGTGATCGTCGGACAGCCGGTATGCGCCGGGACTGGTCGGCGACGGGCAGGTGAATCCCAGGCGGGATGAAGGAACGGTGGGCGCTTCTTCGAGCGTGAAAGGTTCGGGAGGCGTAGGAACGGCAGGGGCGGCGTCGACCGATATGGCATGACCCGAGTGCGGCAGCTTCGGCCTGAATGGCCGAGCCAGGGTAGGCGGCTCAAAGGCGGGAATCACGCCGTCTTCGTGCGCAGCGGCCTCTTCCCCGGACGGCATCGCTTGATCCGGCGGAACATTCGGCGTGCCGACGCTGGGCGGCAGAATGTCGAAGACCTGCGTAATGCGGTCTTCGCAGATTTCCGCATGCGGCAGATCTTCTTCCTGCTCGGAGGGAGGGGGCGGCTTCGTTCCCACGCGCACGCTCGGAACTGCGGGCGGCACGGATTGGTGTACGAGCCGCGTGGACACGGCGGCAAGCGCCTTGGATAACGCTCCGTCGATATCCTCCTCGCGGAGATTTTCGACGAAAGGCTTTTTCTGTGCCGGAAGTCCGTGTTTGACGGCCTGGAGTTCTTCGAGTGATTCTCCGTACAAGAGCGTTTTCTCTTCCGGCGTCATGTCCAAATGCCGGCGTCCGATGCCGAGCTCTTCCGTATTCACGCCGAGGCGTTCGATAACGCCCATGGCGAACTCCGCGATGTTGCGGAGCCGATCCACGTACATTTCTGCGCCCCGCCAGCGATACCGCATGCGTTCGCGTTCGCCCTCGAGCTCCATGAACGCTTCTGCGGACTTGCCTTTCGCATCCGAGGCATGCGCCATGGCTTCGTCGATGAGCGCCGTGTGGCGGTTCATCACCTCGATCATGGCGTTCATATTCCATCCGTGTTCGCGGAGGAATGGTCGCGCCTCTTCCACCAGCGCCGTGGCCCGGTCGTTCAGCTCGTGGAGCTTCGCCATTTCGTGCATGGTGGAGAGCACCTGCATGCGCATTTGATATTCCACCTTGAGGAGCTGGAAGAGCTCCGGATCCCGTTCGTACAGGTCCAGAAGGTGTTCGTTCCGGAGCATGAACACCAGCGCGGGCGTGATCGCCACCACGCTCGTGACGGCGGGCATTTTCGCATACACCGGGTATAGCGCCTGCGAAAAGGCGATGCCGCCTTCCGGCACTCGGAAAACCGTAATCTCCTTGTGCCCGATGCCCGGGTAAAAGTGCGATTGACGCTCTTCTACCTCCCCGTCGAAAACGAGGTAGGCGTGAGGAAGTCCTTCGGGATCGAAATCTCCCTGACGGACAATGTATTCGCCGGCATCGACTTCGATTTGCGCGGCGGCAAGGCCGGGGTTGGCCTCGAGCAGGAGCTTGAGCCTCCGGGCGCGGTTCAGATTCGTGAGAACCTTGCCGTCACCCGTGGAACCCGTTTCCTGCTTTGGACGAGGGGTTGTTCCCATTCCGTTCTCCTTACTGTGTTGGAATGTCGAAGTCCAAGTTTTTGCGTTTGACCGGCATATTCCGTCGGAATACAGTACGGTCGAACATGCGAGTATGCCAGAAAAAGGCCATTATGTCAACCTCACTCGGCATTCTCGACTCTGTATTGTACACGCATTATCTCCGTCTCGTTTCACGAGAGCCTCCCTGGCCGGATGTTCAAATGGTTCTTTTACGGAGAACCAAAATACGGCGGGCGATTTTTTGCCCCTCTCGGTGATACAGGAGCGGTCGCGGCCTGTTCTCCCATCCTTCAAGCGGATGAATCAGGTCATATCCGAGTTTTGCCAGCGTATCGGAAGACAATTCCGCGGCCGCGCTTCCTTTTGCGGTCCGGAATGACGGCCACACCATAATGAGTTTTCCATCAGAAGATAGGAGCGGATGGAGCTCCCGGAGCGTCTCGGTCCACAGCTCTTCAATGTTTTTTCGAACGATATTAAGCGCGCGTTCGTCCTCGCTTCCTTTGAGTGGGGGGCCGAGAGATCCCTCCGTCACAATCCGGTCCAGGCTCCCCTCCGCAAAACGTTTTGAAAGAAAACGCGCATCCGCCGTGGCATGCTCGATGCGTTTTTGATCACTGCGCGAAAGAATACCCCGCGTAATGAGCCATTCGATATTTTGTGTGGACGACGCCGTCTGTTTTGCATCGATATCGGTACCGATAATGCGCGCCGCTTGCGTGGCCAGAGCCGCTTCCATGAGCACGGTGCCGTTTCCGCAAAAGGGATCGAGCACGGTTTGCCCCGGCCGGATATCAGCAAGATTCACCAAGATGCGCGCAAGCTTGGGCGGGAGCATGCCCGCGGTTTCGTCGCGGACCGGCCTTCCGTAGTCGCGTTCGCTCCATGCGTCCGCATTCTGCACATGCGTTGTGAGTCCGATATGAACATGCGCGCGGTCAGCAAGAACGACAAAATCATATCCGTCCGTCGTCAGATTCAATTTTGCGACGGCAGCGGGAGTAAGAGGCTTGCCGTCCTTGCTTGTTACCCAGCGGCAGCGTATGCCGCGATCTTTCAGAACCTGTTTTAGGGCAATCGGAATATGCAACAGCGAACGGCGTTCCTTCTCCGTTCCTCCGAGGACGGTGAAACCGAAGGCGATATTCGAACCGCGAGGGAAGGACTGAATGATATCCGCGAACGTTTCCGTCCGTATGTCGCGGGAGGGGATGCTGTTCACGATATCTCCGAGCTTTACGGTTCCCGCCAGCCTATCCATCAACCCATTGCCGTCCCATTCCTGGTTCTCCTCAATAGCTCCATAGTCCACCAGGATCGGTTTTTGCTCCGCATGCGTCACAATCCTGTACTCGGCAAGCGCAATACGGGGATGATTCCCGAAAATCAGGAAATGTTTCATGGACTGTATCCTACCTTGAAACCCTTTGAAATGCATTGTTTTTCGAGGCGAGGTAGCTTGACATAGCCGCCATTGTATGATGGAGTGTCACATCCGCTTTGACAGGCGGGTATGTCGTCTCGGGTTGACGTTCGGGAAGCCGAATGTCAGGTTGAGACTATGGAAGCTTTGCTTGAACCTTTGAAACCAAACAGTGAAAGGAGAGCCTGATGCATCGCCTCAGACATCTGTGGTGTGTGCTTCTCTCGGGGTTCCTTGCCGTTCTCTTCTTTGCCGCGAGGGTGTCCGCACAGGGCAATCCTCCGGTGGAAGGCGTGAACTTCAAGGTCATACATCCGAGGGATGGGAATCCGGAGTGGACCTACTTCATGATTCTCCCCCACAAGAACGTCAACACGCACAAGTTGGCGGAGATATTCCGTACGGACCAGTGGTCCATACGGGAGGACAATCCCACGGGCACGCTCGCAGTCTGCGAGACGCGTCCGGGGCACTTCGACATGAGCCGCGGGATCAAGGATCCCGAGGGACGGCGAACCAATGCCGTGTGGGCGAATTGTCCCAAGGAAAAGCAGTACGTGTACATGCTGTACAGCACCGTTTTGGTGCTGAAGGGCAAGAAGCATTTGAGCTTCGATGAGAAGCAACAGGTGCTTTCGACGCTCGAAAGCTGCACGGATCGTACATGCCTCCTCGAGACGGCCAGCCGCGTTTCGGGCAAGGATGCGCTGGCGCATCCCGGATCCGGTATCGGAAATACGGTTGTTGCGCCGCCGCCGGACAAACCGGCCGCGATTCAACCTCCGCCGCCTCCAGCGCCACCGCCGCCTGCATTGGCCATCGTGAAGACGGAAGGTACGGGGGACGGACCGTTTTGGGGCGCGATCGTCCTGGCGCTCATCGGTCTCGTCGTCGCCGTCCGCGAACGAAGCCGCGCCATGCGCTTTCAGCGCTACAGCACGGCTTTCCCGAAGATCGAGGCGCAATCCGCGCACCTGTCCTCGGAATGTTCGGACCTGCAGGATGCCATTCGGAACGCTGTGCTGAAGCTCAACAAGAGTGTGCTCGGAAACGGGCCGCTCCCGGGCGTACGACAGGATCCGAAAAAGCTCCTGTCCGTCATCGCCGACAGGGTCGTCGAACGGTTCTACGGCGTCCACGGCGCGCTCGGGGAATTGGCGCGGAACGTGAATGGCGGTCAGGTATCGCTTTCCGCCGCGCTCGAACCGTCCGACATCGCACGCATCAATGAGCGCGTAACGGTGCTCAAGTCGAGCCGGACCGCGGCCGTAGCGCAGGAGGTGGAGACCAAGCTTCGGCTCGAGGAAATCTCGGCGGTGCACGAACGGCAGAAGCAGGAACGGTCCTTCAAGGACTTTCTTGCGGAGCTCTACGTGCGCTTCCGAGGCGCTCCTCCGGACGGCTATCAGGAACGTCCTGCCGACGAACTCGAACGGGATGTGCTCCGGCTTGTCGAAACCGCAGACGAATCCTATCGTCGCGGCATCGACGAAGTCCGGCAGGTCATCGGCCTTCCCGCCATCGATCAGGCGCAAGCCTGCTTCGATGCGGGAGCGCTGGAAGACATCCACGAAGCGCTCGAAGAGAAGCGCATGCTTCTCGAGTCTCTCGCGGCCTCGAGCGAGACGGAGCTTACAACGCTCTCGGAGCGCATCGACTTCGTGTCCTCGGACAGCACGCTGGAACGGTTCCGCCGTCGCTGCGAAGAGCTCGCGGAAAAGCTCTTCCATCTCAAGGCGTCTGCCAAGCCGGCGGAAACTCCGACAGGGCAGGAGCAGCGTACGGCGTCGGAGGACATCGAGAGGCTCGTAACCGAACATGCTGCGCTCGAAATCCGCCTCGCGGAGCTCGAAGGGCAGAATGCCGGTCTTCGGATCCGCCTCTATGAGGCGGAGAGGCAGCCGACCACCAATCGCATGCCGACCTTCCATGACATTCAGGTTGGCGGGGAAAAGCCCGCATCGGCCGAGATCGAATCCATCGGTCTCGAACCGGCAAAGAGCGGCAGAACCATGACCCCTCCGGCCGTGGGAACCATCTCGACACTCGACACCAGAAGTCCAAAGCGGCGCGCGGCCTTTTCCGGCATTCACGCCTTCGCAGACATCGTGGAGGGACACGTCACGTTCAGGCTCGAACATGATTCGGAACTCCCGATCATCCGCCGTCTCGCCCAACTGCTCAACCGCAACTTTCAGTGGGAGAGCGCGAAAGGCGAGACACACACCTTCAAGCCCGGTAAGCTGCTGAACGAGCAGTACTGGGCCGCGATCGCCGGGTAGGCGATCAGGGGCGGCAACAGCCCTTTCCAGTATGTTGCACATCGCGGTTCGGACACCGCAAACCGCCGCCGGCGGAATATAACGTCCAAAGCACATTCGGGTTCGCGGGACCCCGTTCGCCGGAGGCGAGCGAAAGAACGCACTTCCAAGCGCCCCCTATTGTGAGGGGCGTTTTGCGTTGTACGAATCGCGAGGTATATAGAGAACGGGAAGTATGGTGCAGGGTTTTACGTAGGGCGTAGTACGTGGTTGTGGAGGGGGAAGAGTACGTAGTTGCGTAGGGGGCATAATTCTAACCGAGATCCGAAACCCGTTCTCTTCGCCCTTAGCCCTGTGCCCTTTTCCCAATTGCCAATAGCTCCCACTCACAATCTTCCCCATAACTCCTTCCCTTTGGCCCTTGTGTCTGTAGGTTCGTAGGTCCGTAAGACCGTAGGTTCGTAGGTCATGTGCTGTTCACCCTAGACTCGAACCCCGAGCGAAACCGCCCCTGTCTCCCTTGACAGAATCGTCTTTTTGTGATAAAAACACTCTTCCTCTTTTGGATATTCTCTCACTCTTTCAAACGTTTCCTTTCCACAAACACGAGAACCGAACCTTAAAACCATCAACAAAAAGGAGCGAACGATGAGACGAAATCGTCACATTTGGTCCGCGTTTTTCGCGGCGGCCGCACTTGTATCGTCGAGCGGTATTTCGTCCGCGAAGGACAGCAGTATCGCCGGCGGAGCGGGATATACCATCGAACGCGAGAATGGGTCGCAGGCATTGCGTATTCGTACGCATGCCGGGGCCAATATCGACACGCGCAAAATGGCCAAGGCCATCGGCATCACGCCGCATGCCATTCGGGCAGAAAACCCCACGAAAACCCTGGCGCTTTGCAAAACCGGCGGACGCTTCGCCATGAGCCCGGGCCTGCGCACGGTGGAAGATCGGCGGTCCAATGCCGTGTGGGAACGCTGTTCCACGGAACAGCAGTACGTATACATGCTGCCTTCGAGCACGCTTACCGTATCCGGCAGCACATACCGCAGTTTTTCCGAACAGCAGGACGTGCTCGGAAACATGGGACGATGCTCCACCGCCGCGTGCGCGATCGAAGAAGTAAAAAAGATCGCGGTCGGCGTACGTGAATGGCCAATCATCGAGAACGTGAACGGTTCCGACGCCCCGTCCGTCGTCCGCGTTGGCGAGACCACCCCGTCGCGCCCGTTGCCGGCACAGCCGTCCATGTCCACTTTCTCGGCTGCCCGCACGACATTCCTTGCCGCGCTCGTCCCTGTGATTCGCGGCATCAGTCTCCATCTCATGGGGAGCCTCGCGGGACTTCTCGCGGTATGTTTCATCGGATTCCTCGGCGCCGTGCATAAGTTGCGGAGAATGCGATCCGCAAAGGGCGCCGCAGAACGAGAGATCGTACAGCTCCGCATCACAAAGGACCGTTTGGAGCTCCACAGCCATCAGCTCGCAACGGAGCGCGACTACTACAAGAAGGCCCACCAGTATGTCGCGGAACGCCTTGTCGCGCAGTCGAATTTTCCGGCAGCGCAATCCCGAAGCGCCGCGGAGCAGCTCCGCGGTGAACGCGAGGAGTATCGCCGCGCATCGGAGTCGGAACGGAAGCGCGCCAATGCGTTGGATGCCGAGTTCCGGAACCTCGTGCGCTCTGTTCGGACCGCCTGCGGCGAAGAAAGCGCTCCCGTGTATATCGATCGCATGCCCGCGCCTTTGCTCGCGCGCGGCGCGGTCGAGCTCATTCGCTCAAAGCTCGGGCTGCCGGCATCGATTGAGGGCGAGAAACCGGGTCATGTAACCCAGCGCATGTTTGCGGTGATGCCGTCTGCCCGGACAACCCTGTCGGCATCCAAGGAGGATTCCGGCATTCGACGCAAGGTGAATGTTTCGGAGTCCCTCGCAGCTTCCGAAACGGCATCTTCCTCCATCATCGGACGGGAGTATCAATCGAGCTTTCCGAGCATCGTCAAAACCGAGCGGAACATGCCGGTGGTGAAACTGCCGCTCGTTCATGCAGGCGAACCCGCCTGGGAGTACGAAGCCGATGCGTCGGCTCCGTATCAATGGCCTGGCAGCACCAAGCTCGGCATCGGCGAGCGACGCATTCCCAAGGCCCCTACTTCGGGAATCACGGCCGCCTGACACAAGATGCATCGAAGCCTCCGAACGCCATTCAGCTTCTCTTGTCTTGCATGAATTGGGATGACCGGTCTGCTTGTTTGAACAGATATGCGCATATTATGCACCTTCGGTGAAAGGACACCGCGTTTCGCCGGCGGCGAAGCACACAACCTCCAATCTCATGGGTGACGACCCTCTTCGCCGGTGGCGAAAAAAACGTCTACTCAAAACGCCCAACTTCCGCGGAACGGGCGTTTTTGAATTACGCGAATGACTCAGAGCTAAGAATCATGGGCCTCGGGGCTATGGCAAAGCTAAGGGCACAGAGCCAAGGGCTAAGGGAAACAGGTTACGAGTTATGGGTTATGGAGAAGATTATAGATGTGAGCTTTTGTGAATTGGGAAAGAGGGCAAAGGGAAGGGTTATGGGGTTCGGGGAGAATTATGCTCCCCCTACATAACTACGTCCTACGCACTATGTCCTTTTCGCATCCCGTTCACCGTATGGTCCAAGGCTCATGGCCCACGGCCAACCTCCCACACTCTCGGTCCCTCACCACCATTTCTTGACATGATTTTCAGGAACATGTGCAGTAGAACCGCAGAGACGGAATATGCCGTCACTGCATTGGACTTCGACAACAGGAAAGGAGGGGACATGAAGCGAGTCAATCATCTCGTGATCGCTGTCCTCGCAACCGGCTGTACGCTTACCGCCATGGCCGGGATGGCTCTCGCGCACCCAGCGCGTGTCGATCCCGGCATTGATTTTCACATGGATCCGAAAGATCCAGATCGCGTCATTGTCCACGAAGGGGCTCAATTCACCACGGACAATTTCGCGCGGACGTTCAAGGTGGATCCGTTCACTATCCGCGCGCTGAACCCCGAAGGAACCATTGCGACCTGCCTCATCAAGGGGAAGATGAAAGTGTCGCCCGGTCTTTCGGGCCTGGAGCTGCGCCGGAGCAATGCCATTTGGGACAATTGCCCGGAAGAGCAGCGCTTCGTCTTCATTGTCCCGGGATCTGCTATCCGCCTGCGCGGAGAACTTCCCGAGACGAACGTGGAATCTCTGGATGAAGCGCCGCCGCCATCGCCGGAACCGAAGGCCTCGGAACCTGTTCCGGCTCCATTTACGGCGCCAACATCCGCCCCCATGTCCGGGGCGCCAGCGCTTCCGCCGGCTCCGGAAAAGATTTCGGCCGCCGGCGATCGTGAAGACGTGGCGGCGCTCCGCCGCGATCTTGCATTGCAAGCCGAACGCATTCATGCGCTGGAGGCGGACAATCGTCTCCGCACCGCTTTTCTCGTCATTTGCGCATTCCTCATGCTCGCCTTTGGCGTATTGTGGCGGAATGCGTCGCGGAACGCGGCAGGACTCCGCCGCATGCGCCATGAACGCGACGAGGTCGTGAACGAACGCGACGGACTCCATGCGGAACACGCGCGTCTCATGCGGAAATACGACGCCAAAACCGCAGAATTGAGCCGGGCTCAAGAAGATCTCGTCCGCGCGAATGCGGCGTTGGTACAAAAAGAACGTGAACGGACGCGTATGGCGTCCGAGTTCGCGAAATTGCGGGACGAAGACCTTCCCCGCGCGAGAGAAGCCATTCCGCCAGCCATGGTTTCGGAAATCATGGCGACACGGACGTCATTCGACGTCATGGAGCGCCTCCTGGGCGGCTCTGCACCGTCATCGCGCGATTTGCCCGTGGGAGAACGGGCGCGGCACGTACAACGCCTTCTCGAAGCTTCGGCAGCGCGCCTGAAGGACAGCGCCACGCGCGTGTATATGGCGGCGCGCCTGGATCCGCCGGATCACGAGGCGGGTCAGCTGGATTTTGCGCCGCTGGATGCGCTTTCGCACAAGATTCAGCGTTTCTACGACTCCGTGGAGTCGCAGTCCGAACTGCTCGCGAGAGTGGCCGCGATTCCCGAATTGGACGGTGAGCCGGAAGAACGCGTTCGAACCTATGCGGAGCTTTTGGAAGAGAATGCGTCGCTCAAGGCGCAGCTCGCCTCCCAAGGGCAGGAGCGCATCGCGTCCGAGCCAGCATCCCCGGATGCTCCGCACGGCGAACCCATGCCTACGGTGGATGAAAATGCCGATCCGCAGGGCGGCTCCGGCCATCAGGACATCGTCGCCGCGCTCATCGCTGATCCCGTGGAAGAAACCTATGCTCCGGGCTCCGTTCGCGGAGCTCTGGATGATGATTTCCAGGATGAGCAGACGCTTGTCCGGAACGCGCTGCAAGAAACGCGGGCGCGCGACCGCATGCGGAGCGCCGTCATTCTAAAATCCGAAAGCGGTGAGCATGCCTCCGAGGAGGCGCAGGTTCCCGATCGGCGGGAGCAGGAGCTTTCCGACGATTCGGCTCCTGCCCATCGGTCCACGGGAACCACCACCATGGGGATGGCGGCCGTCTCCATGAACGCCCTGACACTCGCGGAACGCAGGCATTTTATCGGCGCGATCGACTGGATGACGAGCCGGTATTCCCACGAAATGCCGTTTACAGTCGGTACGGCCGTGGAACTGTCCGCGTTCAGCCTTCTGTGCAAAATGCATGTGTACTCCAATGGCCGCCTTCTTCAGCTCGGCGAGCTGTCGCGGCCGGGCGTGTGCGAGTCGCTGTCGCCGCCGGAGGAAAACGGACCCGATCCAGCTCCGGTGGAAATGACGCGCAAAGACATCGTGGCGCTGTTCACGGATATCCTGCAAAAGGTCACCTCTTCACGGCCGTTTGAAATCCGTACGTCGCACGAGCTTTCCTGCCTGTACCGTCTGGCAGGGCTCAGCATTCGATGCGGCCATGACTGCATCCGGCTCTTTCAGCTTTCCGACCCGCGGGTGTATCAGGGTTTGAATATTGGAAAAGAAGTCTCCGGGTAAGCGCCGTGCGTCCCGGCCACGATTTCGTGGAACTGTCGCACCTTCGGGCCCGCCTGCCCGTTCCGCCGCCGGCGGACGAAACGGTCTCATGATAACACCCAGCTCCGGACTCGAGCTGGGTGTTTTCGATACGCCGTCATGCTTGACAATATGCGCAATATTCCCTATGCTCGCCCCACTTCTAAACATAAGAGGCCGTCCATATTCCGGCTCCGGCCGGTTTGCTCCCGAACATCCGCCCGCGGGTTTCAGGGAGACGTGCCTAAAGACATGCGAGAGTACGAACTTCTGTATATTGTGCCGACGAGCTTTACGGAGGAAGAGCTCGGAAACGTGGAAAAAAATGTCTCCGCCATTCTCGAAAAGAATGCGGCGACGGTTGTAAAAACGCTCCGTCTCGGAAAGCTCCGTTTCGCGTACCCGATAAAGCATGAAACGTACGGACACTATGTGCTTTTGCGCTTTCAGTCCGAACCGGGCGCGGTTATTGGCGTAAGCGAAGGCCTCCGTCTGATTCCGAAGGAAGTCCTCCGATACATTATTCTGAATGCCGAGGAGGCGGGCGGGGAGTTCAGGCTCGTGCAATTCCAGCCGGTTGTGGTGGAGGACAAGCGAAAGATGCGTCCTCGAAAAGGAGCGCCGACAAAGCAGGAGAGTCCTGAAAAGGAGCGAGAGGAACAAAAAGCCGGCGTCGCGGCCCTGGAAGGTTCAAAGGAGGTTCGGCCTGCCGAAGCGGAAGCAAAGCTTGAACAGCTTTCCGCCGAGGATCTTCAGAAAAAGATTGATGAGGCTTTGGATGAAAAGGCGTAACAAAGCGGAAATTTGTCTCGCTTGACAGGATATCCTGACCTGTCACGCTAAAAGTATCCCCCCGCCTCACTATTACGTTTCATTCATATGATGAATCTCAATCGAGCCATGATTATCGGCAATCTTACGCGCGATCCAGAGGTCCGGACCACCACAAGCGGCCAGACCGTCGCCAACTTCGCCGTCGCCACGAACAGTATGTGGACGGATGCGCAGGGGCAAAAACAGGAACGCACCGAATTTCACAATGTGGTCGCCTGGGCGCGCCTCGGCGAAATCGTCGGTCAATACCTTACCAAGGGCCGAAAGGTGTATGTGGAAGGACGCCTGCAGACTCGCGACTGGGAAACGCCGGACGGACAAAAGCGCCAGCGCACGGAAATCGTCGCCGAAAACGTGATTATGCTCGATAAGGCCCCGCAGAGCGGAGAACCTCTGCAGGCCGCCACCCCGGTCCCGGCTCACGCCGGGGCCCCGGCGGTCGAGAAGACCATGGGAGAGGAAGAAATAAAAGTCGAGGACATCCCGTTCTAGCATCCACGAACCGCAGAGGTCCATCATATCTCCGTCTAGAAGCGACCGTTCCAAAGTTCCAGGGTTTCAGGGTTGTAGCGTTCAAAAATCCTAACCCTAAAATTCTGGAACCTTAGAACCGCTCCACGAACCACCGCCTACAAACTACGTACTACGAACTACTAACTACCCCTGAGCCATCACCAATCTCCGGTGCCGCGATTCACCCGGATCCGGCATGCTGCGAGACTCGTGACCCCCTATTATGGCCAAACAGCCAGTAAAAGACCGCCAGTGTTTCTTCTGCAAGAACAATAAGGACGTCATCGATTACAAAGACACGGATCAGCTCCGGCGTTACCTTTCGAGTTTCGGGAAAATCGTGCCGCGCAAGCGTTCCGGCGTGTGCGCCTGGCATCAGCGCAAGCTTGCGAACGCCATCAAGCGCAGCCGTTTTATGGGTCTTTTGCCGTATTTGGTGCGATAGTATTGCGGATGTTTTTTCGGCACGAATCATGAATATTGAATGGTTAAAACAAAAGGCTGCCGCGGTGAAGGCCATTCGGCAGTTTTTTGATGAGCGCGGATATACGGAAATGCATACGCCGCGGCTCGTGGGGCTTCCCGGTCAGGAGCCGCATCTCGAACCGTTCTGGACGGAAGTTATCGAACAGGGTGGCGCGCCGCATCCCGCCGCTCTCGTCACGAGCCCGGAATATTCCATGAAGAAACTCCTGGCCGCGGGAATGGATCGTATCTACGACCTCGGCCCGTGTTTTCGAAATGAAGAACCGTTCGACGGCTCGCATGACCCGGAGTTTTTAATGCTTGAGTGGTATCGGAAAAATGCCGACCTCGATTCATTAATGGATGAGACGGAGGAAATGGTGAAGGCCGTGAGGCGTGAGCCGTGGGCCGTGGGGCAGAGCTCGCTGATACCTGACGGGCCGTTCCGGAGAGTGACATGCGAAGAGGCGTGGAGAATGTATGCGGGCACCGAACTCGCTCCGCTGCTCGAAGATCGGGAAGCAATGGCGCGCGTCGCGTTGGAACATGGCCAGACCGTTTCAGAGAGCGACAGTTGGGACGACATCTATTTCAAGATCTTCCTCTCCGCAATCGAGCCGAAGCTCGGGAGCGAACCGACCTTTCTGTATCGCTATCCTGCCTCGCAGGCCGCGCTTGCTCGACGCACGACGAACGACCAACGTTTTGCGGACCGTGTTGAGCTCTATATCGGCGGCCTGGAACTCGCGAACGGCTTTGCGGAACTTACGGATGCGAACGAACAACGCAAGCGCTTTCTTGAAGAGCAAGAGATGCGTCGGAAGCTCGGAAAAGACGTCTGGCCGGTTGACGAAGCGCTTCTCCGAGCATTGCCGGACATGGGAAATACGGTGGGCACGGCATTCGGCGTGGATCGATTCGCTATGCTTCTTACGGGTGCGGCGTCCATAAACGAGGTTATTCCGTTCTCTGCCCGCGAACGTTTCAGCCGTTGACGAAACGCAAAGCTTCGCGCATACTCACGCCCGTATATGGCAAGTCCGAATGAAATAAAAAAAGGCGTCGTTCTCCTCCACAATAATGATCCGTGGGTGGTGACGGAATTCCAGCATATCAACCCGGGCAAAGGCGCGGCGTTCGTTCGATGCCGCATCAAGAACGTCCGCACCGGCAATACATTGGAACAGACGTACAAAGTTTCCGAAAGCGTTACCTTTGTGGATGTGGAGCATAAAACCATGCAGTATCTGTACCATGATGACAGCGGATTTCATTTTATGGATCCCGAATCGTATGAGCAGCATTCCATGCGCGAAGATCAGCTGGGAGACTCCGCGAAGTATCTGCAGGACGGCATGAATGTGATTTTGTCCTTTTATGAAGGCAAGCCCATCGCCATGTCGCTCCCGAAAAAAATGACATTCAAGATCGTCGAAACCGAACCGGCGACCAAAGGCGATACGGCCGGCGGGAATGTCACCAAAGAGGCGAAAGTTGAGCAGGGTTTTACCATCCGTGTGCCGATCTTCATCAATCAGGGCGAGGAGGTCATCGTGAATACCGATACGGGGGAGTATGTAGAGCGGGCCTAGCATAACGGGTCCGTTTTTGATGCTCTATGTCGTTTGAGCGGAATACCATCGTTGAAAAGTTCGATGCGACAGAAGATTTTGCGCCGTGGGTAAAGCGCGCGGCTTCGGAGGTTTCTCGGCATATCGGTTTTGAGCTGGACGGGGAACTTCATCGCCGGTTCATTTACGATCCCAACAAGAATTGGCGCTATCGGTTCCTCGGAATATTCCAAGGCAAGCCCGCTCTTCTCCGTATCGAAAACATCAAACTCGAAATCGATGAAGAAAATATTCGCCAGTCGTTCAGGGCGCAATGCAAAGGCTCGCGCGTCCGTCCGCCCGAGACATTTTTGTCCGAACCTTTCGATGAAACAAAAGGATATGCCTATACCGTCGACGAATACGTAGATGCGCCGTCCCTGTTCGATCCGGCCGGATCGCCCGAAACGGCGGCGGAATCCTTCGCGCCTTTTTATAGGGAATTGCGAAAGACCGTGACCAAGCCATTCTAGGACATTCCGGATACAAGCCGCGCCGCATTTGCCAAACAACAGCTCAAAACGTGGACCGAACTCGCGCGTAAGCGGAATCCTGAATGGATCGACCGCTACGCCCACATTCTTTGCAGGCTGAAAGGCCCGCTTCAGCAAGAGGGGGATGCTTTGATCTTTATGCATCCGCATCTTTCCGGCGCCGATGTGCGCATGTCAGGCAACGAGTGGATCGTGTTTGCCAACCACTTTTGGAGCTGGCGCCAGCCCGGATATGACGTTGCATTTCCATTGTGGGGACAGTGGCTCGCGCTTTCGCCGAAGGAAAGAACTCCCCAACATGTCGCGCGCATTACGGACGTTTGGATGGACATGGCAAAACGGGAATTGTCCGATATTGTTTCGGTGCCCGATGTCCATTTGATGCTTCTGAATCGTCTATACGGATCCCTCCTTCTCGACATTCCCGCAAAAGAAAAGACGGAAGAGCGGGATGCGGTAGAGTCGTTGGCTTTTGCCTGCGAAGCAGAGGCGAATCGTCTTTTATCCTAAAATACGGTAAAGGAAAATTTCCGGGTTCTCGTGCTTTTCGACCCGTGATAAACTACTCCGTATGAAACGTTTCGCTATACTCATTCTCGGGAGCATGTTGATCCTTAGCGGCCAAGGGTGTATTGGCGGGAAGACAAAGGCGATACCGCCGGTTGGGAATCCGGGTCCAACAGTGGAACGGCAGGAGCTTCCGCCTCCGGAGCCGCCGCCAAATATTCCGCCGCCAATCCCAATAGAACCTAAAGACGCAACACGATAAATTCTCTGTAAGAATAGGAAATTTGTGTGTTGTGATTTTGTAGATTTATTACCAAAAAATTGGGTATGCCAACGCGATGTCAGGCAATCGGATAAATCGAAATAGCGTCGATTTGGGGCTTGAATGGCAATTCTGGGCAAGTTTAGCCCGAAAAACAAAAAACCGGCTCTGCCGCCGATCTTTTCGTTGGTGGGCAGGGTGGGACTTGAACCCACAAGGGATTGCTCCCGCCAGGTCCTAAGCCTGGTGCGTATGCCAGTTCCGCCACCTGCCCATATTCTGTTCGAGATTGCGCATTGCTCCGTCCCCCAAAATCCTTCACGTAGGGCATAGGGTGGGGTGCCACTTGCCCGCATGTCCTCCAAAGTTCGCCGCCACGAACACAGGATGGACGAATCTGACGGAGAATATATGTTTTTTTGACTCTTTGCAAGACGCCGTATCTCTTTTTGATCGGATGCGGGCCGGCCGGTTTTGTCTAGGAGCCTTGACAAATTCTAAATAATCAGGTAAAAAGCTTCATTGCACATTTGGCACCACGAAGCATGAGCATGCTGTACGTTACCAGCGATCTGCATTTCGGGCACTCGAGCGAGGGCAACCGGGCGATTGAATCGCTCGCACGCTGGCTCAAGGAGCATTGTCAACCGGAAGACGTCCTGCTTTTGGGCGGCGACCTCTCCAATGATGACGACGGGATACGATCCTGTCTGCGATTGTTCCGCAACGTAGAGGCGCGGAAAGCGGCGATTGCTGGAAACCACGATGTGTGGGTCTCCGCGGAAGCGGATTCCTGGGAACGATTCCTCCATACGGCGGACCTGTTCGAACAAGAGGGGTTCCATCCCCTGGAGCGCGAACCTCTTATTGTCGGCGACGTAGCGTACGTCGGCACCATGGGCTGGTACGATTACAGTTTTCGGGAACATATCGGCATTGCATTGGAATGGTATCGGTCAAAGGTATTTCCCGGCGATCATGAGCCAATCTGGAGCGATGCCGAGTACGTTCGCTGGACTCATAGTGACACGGAGGTGGCAGCATTGTTGGCGGAGAAGTTTGCCCGGCACCTCCATGAGGTCCGGAACGCAGGCGAAGTCGTGCCAATTCTCCATCACCTTCCGACCAGCAATCTGCTGTTCCGACCCCGCTTCTTGGTTCCAAGGCGCTGGCGTTTCGCCAACGCATTTCTCGGATCGGAACGATTCGGGGACATCATCGCGTCCCGCTCCAATATCCGAACGGCGTTCTGCGGCCACTCCCACATGCAGCGCGCGGCACGCATCGGACGGGCAACCTGCTGGAGCGTGGGAAGCGATTACGCAAAACCGCGTCTGCTCATGTGCCGCGACGGACGGGTGCAGTCCAGACGCTTCTCATAAAGACATTTCGGCCTCCCGGGATGTCTTTTCTTTTTTCTCGTCCGGTGCCAGAATGGAATCTATGAAGACCGAGTTTTTCCAGGAGCAGGTACTTGGCCAAATCAAGGAAAATCTCCGGACAGACGGAGCTTCCCTAGAGCGTCTTCGGCGCATTGCACAGGACGCGCTCATGGCCGCGAAATCCCATGGGGAGCATATGTCGAATGAGGCCGTTTTGGATTTTTTGAAGAGCAATCCCGAAGTCGAGGGAAGGCTGGTGTTGATTATGGAAAAAGAGGATCAGGAAGCGCGCGATGCCCTCGTGGAACATATCCGCGAACTTCTTTCGTCGAATAACAGCTAAGTATGCGTTTTGAAGTGACGCCGGAGGCGCCTCGTAAAGAAACGCTTCCGCAAAAAGAACAGAAAGCAGCATCTCGTGAATCAAAAGCCGTAGAGCGGGAGGCTCTTCTCGAGATCCTTGAAAAGGAGGAATTGGATCCAAAGGTAGCTCTGGAGATCATTGCGGCATATGGCGAGGAACCGGATGCAGAAACACGAAAAGATCTCAATGCCGTTTTGAGTGCGTACGGACTGCATGAAGATGACATGACGGAATCTGAACGGAAGAAAACGACAGCCGTCTTCATGGCGGCTACCAGGGAATCGTCGAAGAAGGAAGATCTCGAAGCATCGCTCGCAAGCCAGCTCACGCTGAAGGCATTCCAAAAAATGGATACCTTGCAGAAGGCATTTGAAAGCATCAAAACCCCTGAAGAAAAAAAGGCAGCGTTGCGCGAACTCATGGACACGATGTCTCATATGGCAAAACTCATCTCCATTGAGAGCGAGGATG
The DNA here is from genome assembly GCA_015075725.1 of Anaerolineales bacterium. Taxonomy (NCBI): domain Bacteria; kingdom Bacillati; phylum Chloroflexota; class Anaerolineae; order Anaerolineales; species Anaerolineales bacterium. Next base: position 33,090 of record JABTTV010000002.1, read on the forward strand.
ACATGGCATTGTGGGATGCCTTTTACGAACGGTTCCGAGCGATCGGCGAATCGAAGAAAACGAGCCCGGAAGACGTGAAAAAAACGTATGACGAAGTCTTCAAGGAGTTTGAAGAGGTGATAGAGGTTGATATCTACCGAAGGCGGAAGCGTGTTTCAGACATGCGGAATGAATTCCTCCCAGAAGATGAACTCATGTCGGAATTGTACGGACGGACATCACAGGAACTGGAAGCGTTAAAGATGCAGAATAGGAAAAATGTTGCGGAGTTCATTCGGAAGCATTCGGATCGCGAGCCTTCCATTGAGCTTTTGGAAGAATTACATCGCATCAACAACAAAGGCATCGTCGCGAGGGAAATATCGACGATACGGCATACGCGTGACCAACAGGTCGTCTACGGCGGTGGGCGGGTCGGGACCTTCGGCGAGGACGTTCCCGAAGAGATGGGCCATTTGATGGCGCGAGCGGAATGGCTGGTTGCGAATAATCCGAATAAACTTCGATATGAGGTTTCTGTTGCCAAGCTCCACAACGACCTTCTGAATATTCATCCCTTCTCTGACCGGAATGGGAGTACAGCAATGTTGTTCGCGGAGTTCCTGATGGCCAAAAAAGGGTATACGCCCGACACAAAACGGGATGCGAGCTACTACAATTATGTCCGGAAGACGCTCGGGAATAATCCCGTTGCGGTCGCCGTTCTCGGCGGCGGTATGTATGAGATCGGAGAACGTTCAGGATATTTCAAAGGCATGACGGCAAAAGGAAAAGAAAAAGCTTACGACGATTATTTCCAGCATCTCTATGACACTCTCGGTGCGAAGTGATCACTTATGATACGTCTTCCCGGCCTCGATCATGCACGCGCGGTAGAGCTGTTCCAGAAGCACGATGCGCGCCAAGCCGTGGGGGAGCGTCATTATTCCGAACGAGAGCGACACATTCGCTCTTTTTTTGACGTCTTGATGAAGGCCCCAGGAGCCGCCGATGAGAAATATAACCGGACGGCGGCCGCTCCACTCGGAAAGATTCTTTGAGAACGCCACCGAGTTCATCTCCGTTCCGGTCTCATCCAGCGCCACGACGACTGCATCATCGCGTACACCTCGTAGGAGAGATGCGGCCTCCGCCTTTTTCGTCGCTTCCGCATTCGGCTTGGCCGAACCTTTTTGTCCTTCGGGGAGCTCGACAATTTCAAGCTTCGTAAAGGGCTTTAGACGGGCAGAATACATGGATTCCGCTTCCCGTTGCCAAGGCTCCGGGAGCCGTCCAATCGTTCGAATATATACGGTTTTCATAAAGGTATCGGGTTATCCACTCTTCATACAGAGGGGGACTTGACAGGGGGCTCTGTCTTCATTATTATTACGGCGACTTTGACCATGTCCCTGTACCCATATGAGGGGACCTCTGGTTCGCCCGGTCCGCGACAGCGGATCACATGCCTCGATCATCGTATGAGTGAATTCTCTCACACAGGCTAAGCGCGAACCACCATGGTTTTTTCGCCGCTTGGTCTGCACTCCAAGCGGTTTTTCTTTCTCACGGGACATCGAGACAGCCAGACACGTCTTTCTTCATCGGGAGA
>JABTTV010000003.1 GCA_015075725.1 Anaerolineales bacterium
CAACAGCGAAAAAGAAAGCGCAAACGCGCGGAGAGACGATTGAGGGGTCATCGTCACCATCCGGCGTTTGCGCTCGAAGACGTGCAGGATTCGTTCCGCATCGGCAGAACCGGTTCCGCGTACCGTATGTATCATTGTCACGGCGTTACCTGCAAGCCCGCCCACACCGCAATGAAGCTCTCTCTCCTTATGCTCCATGCGTGCGATATGGGCGGGAACGCAGACGACTGCGTTCCTGTCATGGTTGGCCAAAGAATGTTTCAGGGGGCGGCATTCGGGAAGCGGGATTATTCGTCGCCGCGTCCGGTTTATCACAAACGGAATATTTCGAGGGCGGGAAGCGGCGCGGCTCTGTTCAACGGGTCTGTGGTTTCAATAAAGGTTGAACACATAGTTGTACCCGCACAGAAACCGTATGCGCCGGTTTCGCCCTCTTTTCGACGGCTGTTCACTTGTCTCTCTCCTCCCGCATTGGCAGAAGTCTGACCAGCGAACGCGAGAACCTAACATGGAACGCAAAGTGTGTCAAGGGAGCGCTGGACAAAAAATGATCTTTCTTTGAAAAAGAAGTCTTTTTTATGCAAAATGTGTAAATAATTCTTTACAATCGTCTATTTCTTTTTGGACAGGCCAAGTATCCAGCATGTTCATTCATGCGGATGCCGGTCGCATGGTTTCCATCGATTTCTTGACAAAAAGGTCGGAAACACCTAGGGTGCCCGGTCCCATGAATGCGTTTATGGGAAGCGGGTAGGCGACAACGTTTGTAGGATTCCCGCATGTTCGGAACGGAAACACGGAGGAAACAGGAATGACGAGCCGCATTGACGATGCATGCTCCGCGGGCGCTTCCAGCCGGATGAAGACGATGTTTTCCGGGTAGATTACGGAGACCATCGCCCCCCGTTCTGGTTCATGCAAACCAAGCATGAATGCTCCATCCGCGTTTCTACGGTTCCTTCGTTATGCCGCGCACAATAGATGAAAGATACACGTGGCTTCTTTGCAGAGCCGCTCGCCCCCGTCAAAACGCATGGCGGGGTTTTCTTATGATTTAGGAAAATGTTTGGAGGCTTCTTTCAAAGCCAGATCGAACAGGACGCGAAGGGTTTTTGCGAGCGCCGCGCTTTCAATGATGACCGAATACATTTTTCCTTCAAAGGTCACGAGGGCGATTTTATTGCCGTAGATGGTGATATTCGACTTGAACCCCGCATACTCCTTGGGCAGCAAATACCGGTCTGCTTTCGGCATAATGCTTTTGGGTTCGCCGGAGAGTAGGGAACGCGCTTTCATTTTGACGGTATGCGTCCGAAGCGGTTTGAGATCCTCCACATCCAGCACGGCATAGAGCGCATCTAAATCCGCGATTTCTTCGAAGTGCTCTGCCTTAGCTTCGTACATGTCGGCCAAAATGGCCTTGACGCCTTCTTTTCCTTCGAACACTCGCACCGTGGGACGTTCGCCGCCGATTTGTAATTCGAGTTCCGGCACGAGGCGTTCAAGGTCGCGGATGCGCTCGTTCATATCCGATTCGCGGCGGCGGGCATATGCAAGAAGTTTTTCCGGATGCTCGGCCGCATACAGACGCTTTTTTCCATGTAGAGCGCTCGACATGATTCCGCGTTCCGACAGGCTGTCGATGGCCACGTAAATGGCCTGCCGCGACAGTCCGGTGCGTTTGGTGAGATCCAGCACGGTTTGCGGACCGTATTGGAGCGCCGCGCGATAGGTTTTGATTTCGCTGTCCAAAAGCCCGAGTGACTTTAAAATTGGCGTAATATCCTTCATAGCGACCCCTACTGTATCACGATTCTGCGCTTGACGCATGGGCGCGTTTCGGGTCAGGATTTGCCTATCGTGAAAGCCGCACGTTTCGCCACCGTTCAGAACCGCCGTTCTTTTCACTTGCTGCTCCGCATGGGGACGCTCATGCGCGTTCGCGATTGTTTTCGCGCCCTTCCATGGGATACGCTCGACACGGAGCGCGTGATCCGCTGCGAGCTGTTATCCAACGGCGTCGTTCATCTGCATGAATGGGACGGCACCATTGTAATTTTGCGGGCGGAAGAATTCATCCGGCGCGCGGACGGCAATAATTAAGGACGGGCCTTGGGCTTGTCCTTTTACCTATGCAAAAGATTTCGGACAAAGGTGATAGCCTCTTCTTTGGAGCAAATGCGGCCCAGATCCCGTTCGTCCTCCACGGTACGCAGCAGTTCCGAAAAGCGCGGGCTGGGCTCAAGGCCGAGTGCAAGCAAATCTCTTCCCAAAAGAAGCGGTTGTGCGGGTTCGCGGTGGAAACCGTGGCGCAATATAACTTGCGTCATGGCCTGACCCGCGGCATACGGCGCCGATTCAATACCCGGAACGGCGCGGCCGCGATGATCCGCTTCTGCCGCCAACATAAGCACGCGCCAGGAAACGGGCGCAATGCGTTTGATGAGCCGCCGGACGGCATTGGCGTAATTCGCTTCATCCAGATCCCCGCGTTCACGCGCCCAAAAGAGTTCGCGGGGAGCAAGGTGCTCTTTGGTGATCACGACCGCGGCATATTGAATTCCTTCCGAAAATGTCCAGCGGGCAAGCGCGCGCTTTGTCGTTTCTACCCCTGCCACAGCATGATTCGGTGCTCGTATTCTCCCGTCTATCGCGCGCGTGGTTTTTGGCTTTCCCAAATCATGGCACAGGGAACCAAGCATTACCTGCAACCGTTCATGTCTCGTGAGTTCCTTTCCCTGTTCGCGGAGAAGGCCGGCAGCTTCATCCAGCGTCATCATGGTATGCGTCCATACATCGCCTTCCGGATGCCACTCCGGGTCCTGCGGCGCGCCGATGAGCGCATGCAGTTCCGGATAATATCGTTGAATCAACCCCAGTTCTTTTGCCAGCTCCCATCCCACGGACGGTTTTTCCGCCAAGAGCAGTTTTTCCACTTCACCCGTAATGCGCTCCTTGGGCAATTCGTTCATGTCGCCCCGCGCCACCATTTCTCGCATGGTTTCCCGTGTGTCCGTTTCTGTCATCAAATCGAAACGCGCGGCAAATTGCAGCGCGCGGTATACGCGCAGAGGATCGTCAGGGAACCGCTCCGCATCTGTCATGCGGAGCCGCTGATGCGCAAGGTCGCGCAAGCCGCCGAACGGATCCGCCAAATGGCCCGTAAGCGGATCCGCAGCCATGGCATTAAAGGTAAAGTCGCGTCGCCTTGCCGCATCTTCAATGCTCATGGATGGGTCGCCCTCCACGCGGAATCCTCGATGGCCGCGGCCGGATTTTGATTCGCGTCGCGGAAAAGAAATGTCGAAAGCCTCTCCGCTTCGGAGCGATATGTGATACACGCCAAACGATTTTCCAACCTTGTTTACCCGATGCGGGAATTCTTCTTCCAAAAGCTTTTCGAGCCTTTCCGGGGATACGCCGTATACTTCGACATCCATGTCTTTCGATGGAATCCCCATAAGCGCGTCTCGTACAAAACCGCCGACTAAGAGCAGGCGGGGAGATTTTCCGGCATAGTCGGGATTGGCCGGCAAACGTGAAACGGTTTCTGCTAGTGTTTGTACGGTCATTCCAACCGCACCTGTTTTTTGCATGGCGGTTTCGATACGTTCGGCAATCGTTCGTTTTCCTAGGGGGAATATGGGCATGCATGGCCATTGTAGCAGGGAGAGGGGAGGGAAAAAATTTTTTTTTGCAAAGCATTCTGGGAAAAGTTTTGTACGGGTATGAGCCGAGAATCGGCTCTTTCTCAAACAAGGTGACGCTTTAGGAGATCGAGCAGGGTCAAAATTGGAATAAACGCCAACGTCATTTTGGCGATGTAGTTCAACTTGTTCCGGAAGCCGTACGAGATGCGTTTGAGCAGCTTGATCCTCGTATGGACGCCTTCGGTATATGCATTCGTGGTTCTGCCGCATGAAAAGTAATTCAGGATGTACGGACGCCACCGCTTCAATGTTCGGTACAACTCCTGCCAGCGGCTTCTCGGGTCGCATTCAAGCCCCTGGAGCAGGCTGTCAAACCTGCGTGCGGCTTCCTCCGGCTTCTTCATCCGATAGACGGTCCGCATGATTTCCTTCATTCTCCAAAACTCCGCAATGGCCGGGTACCGTTTGAAGATGACGTCGAGTTCGACACGTTCCTTCTCGTCCAGATCCTCCTTGTTCTTTTCGAGGAGCTGTTTTGGGAGCGGCCATTTGGATGTCGTATAGAGACTCCGCAGCTGTCCGAGGTGGAAATTGAAATGCTGGATGACATGGAATTTATCGATCACGATCGGCATGCCGGGAAGCTCTTTCTCCACCACAGATCGATACCCGCCATGCATGTCCGTGCACACGGTTTTGATCAAGGACTGGGCGCGTTTCGGCATGGTTCTGAACCAAGCCGCAAGCGTCGCATTGCGATCATCCGTGAGAATGCCGAGGAGCTTGTGATGCGTGATGTCCGTGAGGGTGATGACAAGATCGCGACCCGCGAAGCTGTGTTCGTCGATGCCAAGGACGAACGGCTCCTCGGGCCATGCCGTTGGGACCTGATCCATGAGACTTCTGGCTGACCGGATGAGCGACATGGCCGAGATGCCATATTCTTTGCCCACGGCGGAAAAACTTCGATCGCGGATCTTCGGAAGGATGAGTGAACGGAATCGCTCTGTGGTCTTTCGCCGATCAATGCCAGGCAGCGCCTCACGAAAGATGCCGCACCGCTGACATCGGAAGTCACGAATCGTCGCTTCTAAGGAAGACGAGTTTCTCATCGCAGAATCCGTGCGTCAGGCGCCGCGTCACCCGTTTTTGAACTCGCTTCGTCGATCGACCGCACGTTGGACAATGGGTGCAACGTCGAGGCGAGCGGACGTACAAGATGATCTTTTCTTCTTCCAAGACCATTCGATCAAGAAACAATCCCGTTAGACAAAATAAGGTACCCAGGGTACGTTTTTGCGTAGACATGGTGTGTGCGATTAGAGAAATGTGGAAATTTATCTAATTGCAGCACCGTGTTTTAGTTTTGCACAACCTAGTTTGAGAGACAGCCCGAGAATCTTGACAAAGTCCAAATTTTTTGAAACGATGTTTTTGTACATTCCGCGTGCGTGCCCCCTATTGGCACGGCGCGTGCACTATTTGGGCCGTCCGTTTCTCGCGGACGGCCTTTTTATGCGAAATATATTTTTTGAAAAAATAAACATCCCTCCGTTTCGGAGGGATGTTTTATGGTGGACCCTATCGGATTCGAACCGATGACCTCCTCGTTGCAAACGAGGCGCTCTACCAACTAAGCTAAGGGCCCATGATTTATTATGGAAGTGACAAAGACCAACGCTTGGATGGACGACCTTCCTTGTGGAACCGTGACGTTCTCCGAACGAAGCGAAGGGATCAGTAGGAAAAGCGAGCCGTACCATATCCGTATTTTTAGGCTACGTCAAGCATGAATGAGGGTAATTTCGGCTTCATTGACGTTAAAAACCATGGATGTTAGCGTCATTCCGTGAACAAAAAAGGATTGTTGCTGTGACGCGCGACAGACGCGATTCGTATCCTACGATTCCAGACGGCCGTATGGCCGTAGATCACCAACAAACGCTCCTTTGGATGGAGATTGGCGAGCAAGCTACCTATTCTATAGGTCCTCGTGACGGCTCGGCGTCTGTCGTCGAACTTCGTGTAAGCCAAACGCTTATCCGGGACATCCCGTATGTGCAAGAACTCGGGTTGAAAATCCAATTTGTTCTTGCAACTTCGCGAACAAAGGCTACTCACGCCGCTTCGGATGCAGGCGTAGACGAGCTTCTCGGTATACGAACGGCCTCGGCGAAACCGTCCCCGCCGGTTAGGCTTCCCTACACCTTTGTCAAAATAGAGAACGTACCAAAACTTCGTAATATCAAGAGGCTCTGGGTGCGTCCGCACATTTTGCTCGCGCATCATGCGAAACCATGGCTTCTTGAAATCGAATTCCCAAACATTAAAGGAGTGCCGCGGATCCTGCGTCCGTCGAGCGGTCCCATTCTCTCGTTCTAAAAGCCCCGACGCGTGCCGGGGCTTTGATGTTTGTCAGACTTTTGCGGGCGTCAGCGGCTTTTTTCCAGCAAGAACGGCAACAATGTTTTTCGCGGCAACCTCTGCCATGCCTTCGCGAGCTTCAATGGTCGCGCTTGCGATATGAGGGGTCAGAATAACGTTCTCAAAGGCTTTAAGTTCCAAATCGTCGCGGAGATCGCAGTCAATGGCGGGTTCGCATTCGAATACATCCAAAGCGGCACCGGCAATTTTCTTTGCTTTTAGGGCTTTCAACAGCGCTTTTTCGTCCACGACCGGACCACGCGCCGTGTTAATGAGGAAGGCGGTTTTTTTCATGAGGCGAAGCTGCTTGGCGGAAATGAGATGCTTTGTTGAAGGGAGCAGGGGGACATGGAGCGAAACATAGTCCGACTGCTTCAACAGCGCATCCATGGAAACATATTTCGCCCTAAAGGTTTTTTCGATATCAGGATTTCGTTTCATATCCGAATACAGTAGCTTCATGCCAAAGCCGTTTACGGCATGGAAGGCCACATTGGACCCAATGCGTCCGGCGCCGATAATGCCAAGTGTTTTTCCGCGCAAATTTGATCCCAAAAGCTGGTCTGGTTTCCATCCCGTGTATTTACCGCCTTTTGAAAAGCGATCCGCTTCGGCAATGCGATGTGCCAGCGTGAGCATGAGGGCAAAGGTGTGTTCGCCCACGGATTCGTTGACGGCTTCGGTTGGCGTGTTCGTAACAATAACGCCGTGTTTTTTTGCGGCCTGTAAATCCACATTGTCAAAACCTACAGCGTAGTTGGCGACGATTTTGAGTTTTGGCCCGGCCGCGCGGAAGAATTCTTCGTCAATGCGGTCGGTCAAGAGCGGCAGAACGGCATCCCGGCCCTTGGAAAGCCGCAAAAGCTCTTTTCGTGATATGCCGTACACCTTGGGATATACGGTAACAGCGTGTCCGGCTTTTTTCAGTATGCGCACGGCGTTTTCGGCAAAGCCTTTGGGGTTAAAGGAGATAAAAATGTTCATAGGTTTTCGTTGGTGGTGAGGAGTGAATGGATGTATTTAACGTGGCGATAGGTTTTTTAATTCAACAACGAAACGCAAATCGCTAACTCTGTCAGGTTTGCTCCACTGCATATATCCGTGCGTATCCACGGCGTTTTTCCGCGGGAATATAGAGTTTGAAGAGCGGCAGAATAATGGTGGTGGCCACAAAAATAGCCACGAGCTTTGGGGCAATGCCGGTATCTCGGAAAAATCGGTCGGCTAGCCATACGCCGAGCGTGGTATTCATGTACATGAGGCAGAAAATAATCGTGAGCCGGTCGAGCTTGTCGCGCCACGCAAGCAGAGAAGCCGCGAGCCATGCAATACCGAACCAAAAAACAATCATGAGGAAGACAATAATAATGCCGTCGGCGCCGATGCCGAGCCATGCGGCGCCCGTTTGGGCGCCGGAAGACGCGCTCGAGGCTGTGACCGATGCGATGACGAGCGCAAAGGCCGCCAGATTCCCCATGCGGATGGCGGCATCCGCTTTTTGAATACGTTTCTTACCAGCTTTCCATTGGACAATCCCGGCAAGAAGCAGAGGAACGATGACAACCACCGATATATTCGTCATCATGCTCACGGTATCGATGGCCACGGTTTCGCCGATGAGGACGTTCAACATGATCGGTACCACGAATGGGGCGACCACGGACGTGGACACGGAAATAAGGAGAGCGAGCGACGTTCTGCCTCCCATAATTGCCATAACGGCTGGTGCCGTGAGGCCGGTGGGCATGGCGGCGGCGAGAATAAAGGGAAGGGTCCAATCCGGCGCAAAAAATTTAAGCGGTATGGTTATCAAAAACGGCATAATCACCATCATCATGGAAACGGCGAGCAAAAGCGTCCTCCAGTCTTTTACCTGCATAAGGAGCGCCGCATAATCTAGGCGTATGCCCGTGGCGAACATAATGACCATGAGGAAAAAGCTGTTCAGCGGATTGAGGGGCGCAAAAAATTCCGGAATAATAAAACCGGCGACGAGAGCCAGCAGAACGAGTCCGAGCTGATAGCGGCTTATGAAATCGAGAACGGCTTTCATGGCTAATTGCGGATATGGGCGGATTGTATGCGCACGCGTGCGAGTTCCCGTTCCGACGGCCACGATTCAAGGATGCCGTTTTTCGCACCCATTTGCATAATCACGCCAAGGGCATTCAGCATTCCCACGCGGAGTCCTATAGTGAGATCGCAGGTTTTCATGAAACCGGCAACAAATCCGCTTCCGAGCGCATCTCCGGCACCCGTGGTATTTACTCTTCTTCCCGGAAGAGCCGGGGAAAACCAGGTACAGCCTCGCGCCGATAGGTAGGCGCCGCGGGGTCCGTCGGATAACAGGAGCGCCACACGCGGCAGGTCTGCGATCTTATCCATGATGGTTTTCAAATGCCGCACCGGCGTTTCCGTAAGCAAGGCCGCTTCTTCACGGTTAACATCAAAAATGTCCACCCTGCGGATGAGTGGTGCGAGTTTATCCAGTCCTTTGGCGAGTTCCGCGCCCCCGGGATTCCATGCCACCTTTGCGCCGCAGGCAAGAGCGCGGTCGAGGATGAGCGAAAGAAGGCCTACATCGCCCCCTAAAGATGTGACATAAAACCAGCGTGCGGTGAGATTGTTCCACGGAATCGCCTTTGTATTGATTTCCGCGCTCGCGCCCCGGAATGACAGAATGCTCCGGTGGCCCGAATGAGCGAGCAGAATAATGCTTTGTCCCGTGCCCACTTTTGGATCTACCTGCACAAAGGCCGTAGAAACGCCGTCGGAGCGCAATTGGTCCGTAACGAGGCCCCCGAAAACGTCGTTTCCCACGCGGCATACCGCCGCGGTTTTGAATTTGAGCCGGCCGAATGTAGCCGCGGCATTTGTGGCTCCGCCACCGGTATGAAGACTCAAGTCATCAAGAGCAAGCTTTGCTCCCAAGGGGAAACATGCATCAAACCCTGTAGGGGACGAACGAGAAGGCTCCAGCTCGAATGCTTTGCTTTTTGCAAAATGGTCAATCACCCCGGAACCAATCGTAATCACATCGAATACCGGACGACGGCGGGATGCCGCATGTTTCATAGGTTCCTATCATACCATGGCAGCCGAAAGCTGGCGTTTCGCGGGAAATCGGCATAGTGTATAGCACATACCATACTATGAATATCCGACGTCTGTTTCTCCTTCTTCCGCTTTTTGCCGTCCTGTTTTCCCCCATGGCTGCGCGAGCCGCCGGCGAAACCATTCGCGATTTTCAGGTGACGGCTGTCGTTGCGGCGGACAGGACGCTCACGGTGACGGAACGCATTACCTATGATTTTGGCGACAATGAACGACATGGGATCTATCGGATTATTCCTACAGCGTATGAGCGATACGGGGGGAAATACAATCTTCGGCTTGAAGCCACGAAGGTTCTTCAGGATGGAAAGCCCGCGCAGGTGAAGGAAGAGCATCCGTCCGGCAATCTGAAGCTCCGCATCGGCGATCCGGACGCGTATGTTACCGGCGCGCACGTGTATACCATCACCTATCGCACGAATCGCGCCATTAATTTCTTCGACGGCGAAGGGGAGCTGTACTGGAATGTCACGGGCAATGGCTGGGAGATTCCTATTGAACACGCGAGCGTTCAGGTGACAGGCCCAAAGGGCTATGACGCGATGTCGGCGAGCAGCACTTGTTTTACGGGCGTTTATGGATCCACGGAACGCGCATGCTCCACGAATGCCGCGGGGGACACGGTCGAATTTTCCTCTACGCGCCTCCTCCGACCGGCAGAGGGCCTTACCATCGCACTTCGTTTTCCGAAAGGAATGATCGCAGAACCGACCCGGGCGGAAATCATTTGGCAGATCGTAGCTGACAATGGCGTGTTGTTCGTCCCGGTCTTCGTACTGTTCTTTATGTTTTTTCGATGGCGCAAGCGGGGGAAGGAACCGGACGGCCGAGGAACCGTTGTGCCGCAGTATGAACCCCCGTATGGGCTTTCGCCCATGGAAATGACCGGTCTTATGCGACAGGATATTCCCCATGAGGGCATTACGGCCACATTGCTCGATCTCGCCCGCAAAGGGTATTTGAAAATTGAATTCGGCGAGGAAAAACGATTGTTCAAGAATAAGCAAACCTATGCCTTCGTGCGGAAGATGAGCCCGCCGGAAGATGCGCCGTCATTCGAACGCGAACTATTCGATGGCATCTTCGGCGACGGCGAGGATAGGGTGGAGCTGGAAGAATTGAAGGGGAGCTTTTATAAGGATATTCAGAAAGCGAAAGATCAGGTATTCGAAGCGCTTCGTGACAAAGATTTATTCGGGGAAAGCCCGGGCAAGGTTCGGGGAACATATTTCATTGCCGGCGGCGCCGTGGCGGCAATTCCGATTTTTTTGTCGTCTTTCTATGGCTTCAGCGCGATCGCGTTTGCTTCCTTTATCCTCTCCGGGGCCATTATCGCGGCATTTGGCTGGTTTATGCCTCAAAAAACCGTCAAAGGCGCGGAGGCGCTGGAAGAAGTAGAGGGATTCAAATGGTTTTTATCCGTTACGGAAAAAGACCGAATGTCCTTCCACAATGCTCCGAAACTTAAACCGGAAACCTTCCATGCGTATTTGCCGTATGCTATTGCTTTCGGCGTTGAAAGGGAATGGGCGGAACAGTTCAAGGGCATGCAGATTCCCGAACCCGAGTATGCAACGGGCTATGGCGCATGGAATGCGGCGGCATTTGCGAATAGCATGCACGCCCTCGACGCCCAAGCCGCAAGCGCCGCGTATGCAGCTCCTTCCAGCGCTGGTTCCGGCGGCTCCGGTTTTGGCGGAGGCGGATCGGGCGGCGGTTTTGGCGGAGGCGGAGGCGGAAGCTGGTAGGCTCTTGGCAAGAGAAAGCCCCCGGGCCGTAAGGCTTTCGGGGGCTTGTGAATGAGAGAAGGAGCATTTAGCGCCTCTTCCGTTTTTCTTTCGAGTGCCGCGCTCGCGGCGGCATATAGGATCTCCTGTCGGGATCCACGCCGAGAATGGTGTACAGGGCGTCGCGGAGCTTGTCGGACAGCTGTCCGCGGTTCCTGTTCATGAGTTCTCGGCACAGCATATTGCCAAGGTCTTTAGTGGTGGCGCCTTGCGCCTGCCCGATGTCTCCGTAGGTTTTCGGATCCAATTCCGAGAGCAGACGGATGAACAGATCTTTGAGC
>JABTTV010000004.1 GCA_015075725.1 Anaerolineales bacterium
TTTTCTAGGGCAAAGAACGGAACGACGGCAGATCCGCCGGGGGGCCTTCGCTACTCCTTGAGCACTCAGCGAAAGACGGGGTTTATTGAGCGCTTACCTTTAAGCGGTCACTCAGATCGATACCGGCTTTCTGATTTCCGACCATATCTTTACAATTATCTTCTAAATACTTTACAATCCAGACGTTCATCTTTTCAATTAATCATTGATGAAAGCAAAGCTGACTGTCCAGGATGCCAAGCGTTGGGTTACCCGAGAGATCCTGGCGGGGAATAGCTCGCATCTTTCAAGCCGATTGGCTGCGCAATTTGGGGTATCTCGAGTAACGGCGGCTAACGCTCTCAAGAAGCTCGTCAATGACGGGTGGTTGGATTCTTCGGGTGGGACTCGCCCAAATTATCACCTTGGGCGGAATCGGGAGATAGCCGAAACATTTTCACTACCAGGGGTTGATGAGCATATTGTTTGGGAACACAAGTTCAGACCGTGGTTTGATCTGCCCCTAAACGTACTTGGCATAGCCCATCATGGGTTTACTGAAATGGTGAATAATGCCAACGATCATTCTGGCGGCAAATTCGTCACCGCCTTGATGAGACTCTATGAAGGCAATTTGGTCATTGCAGTTCTTGACGATGGCATCGGGATTTTCGAGAAGATTGCACAAGCCATGAGCTTGCCCGATCGTCGACTTGCCATTCTGGAGCTATCAAAAGGCAAATTCACGACCGACCCCGCGAATCATTCCGGGGAGGGTATTTTCTTTACGTCTCGCATGTTCGATCAGTTCCAGATCGAGGCCAACGGTTTGCATTACGACCACGACGTCCGGGACAAACATGACTGGCTGCTTGAAATCGACCGCCCGGCGACCGGAACGCTTGTATACATGGCCATTCCCATCAATAGCCAACGTACGGCGCGAGAAGTCTTCGATGAATACACAACTGGCGACAACTTTGGTTTCGACAAGACAGTCGTGCCGGTCCGGCTCGCCAGAATCGGGCATGAGAACCTGGTGTCGCGCTCCCAAGCCAAACGTCTTGTTGCCAGATTCGAAGGTTTCAGGACAGTGCTACTCGACTTCACTGGGGTCGATGAGATCGGACAAGCATTTGCCGACGAAATTTTCAGGGTCTTTGCCAACTTGCATCCCGAGGTTGAGCTCGTTGAAATCCACACAACTCCAAACGTTGAAAAAATGATTATTCGCGCCAGAACCGCCGGCATCATGGCTGCGCAACTGCAAGGAAGCGGTGACTCAGGCACATGACGAGGCATGCATGATTTAGGTTCCAGATTCTAATCCGCGGCAGCCCCCGCCCCCTCTTCCTCTCCCGTGTGCTGGGGGAGGCGTGCGCCTTCAATTCGCCGTTTTGCTTATTTCTTGAGCAGCTTCGCCATCCTCGCCCACTGGCTATACTTTTCGCATGAACGGCGCGGCATCCGCGCGCGGCCGGTGAAGCATCCGGATTAGCCGGCCGGCAAGCTGATTACCTCGCGGATTTCGCTGGACGAGATCAATGCCGGCCTCGACCGCCTCGCCGCGGGCGAGGCGGTGCGCCAGGTGATCGTTTTCTAGCCTACCAAGGGAGGCCCCCCGGCTTTGCCGGGGAGGCAGTAGAAGTTTGACGTATTCGGGAGTCCATCGGAGGAAACTCCTCTTCGTGAGCCGCCAAGCACACTAAAGGGAGAATCACGATGGACAAGTACGAAAGCCTAAGCCACACGGCCTGGGAGTGCAAATATCACGTTGTCTTCATACCGAAACCTGATTACCAATGAACCTCAGCGATAGTTACGCTGGCTCGGTGGCGAAAAAATACTGGCTGTTCAAGAGATTGTCCGTCTCGGAATTTTCGAAGCCTTTTCACGACTGAACAGCGGTCCCCGATTACGACGCATTAAGTTCGAATCGGCGCATTCAAGTCTCCTGGCTCGCTCTCTGTAAACCATGCTGAGTTTCATTGGTAATCAGGTACCGAAATGTCGGCGACGAACGTTGTACGGGGAACTGCGCCAGTACCTTGGAGAGGTATTTCGAAGGTTGGCGGAGCAGAAGGAAAGTCGGATCGAAGAAGGGCATCTGATGCCGGATCACGTGCACATGATGATCGCGATTCCGCCGAAGTATGCGGTCTCGCAGGTTGTTGGGTTCATCAAGGGCAAGAGCGCAATTCATTTGGTACGGGTGTATGGAGAGCGGAAGCGGAACTTCGTAGGGCAGCATTTCTGGGCGAGGGGATACTTCGTATCCACGGTAGGTCGAGACGAAGCCGTGATACGGGACTACATTCGACGCCAGGAGGACGAAGACAAGCGACTGGATCAGATGAACCTGTGGCGCTAACCGGCCACCGTCTCGGTGGCCC